>JANNRS010000043.1:0-38791 GCA_031401615.1 Minisyncoccota bacterium
CCTCGCTGTTACTCCCGGATTTGTATCTGCAACCGACTTCCATCTTGCGGCAAGTTCACCGCTTATCAATATGGGCTTTGCTCCTCTTGTATTACCAAGTGTTCCAGGATTCCCAGCAATTCCATTCAATGGTTCTGCTCCAGATATAGGGTATGCGGAGACTGGTTCTACAGCTCCAGACACAACTCCACCAACAGTTGTGAGTGTTACTCCAACAAATGCTTCTACTGGTGTAGCAATCACAGTTAACCCAACTGCTAACTTTAGTGAAGCTTTGAACGGAACTACTGTTACTAGTGCTTCGGCATACATTATGCAAGGCGCAACAGCAGTACAGGCAGCGGTAACATACAGCAACAACACTGTTGTTCTTGATCCAACTAATCCAACAGGTCTTCTTCCTAACACTGCTTACACTGTCACTCTAACTACTGCCATCAAAGATCTTGCTGGCAATTCACTCGCTTCAAATTACACTTTCACCTTCACAACAGCAGTTGCTGCTAACACTCCTCCAACAGCTAACGCTGGAGTTGATCAGACTATTACTTTGCCAACAAACTCTGCAACTATGGCTGGTATTGCAACTGATCCCGGTGGTGCTGTGGCTTCAACAACTTGGAGCAAAGTTTCAGGACCTACTGCAACTATCACTACTCCATCAAGTCTAACTACAACTATCACTGGACTAGTTTATGGAAACTACGTCTTCCGATTAACAGCAGTTGATAACAACGGAGCTTCTGCAACAGACGATATGAATGTCGTTGTTCGAGACACAACCGCTCCAACTGTTTCAATCACTGCTCCAATAGCAGCATCAACAGTCACTGGTATCAATGTTCCAGTCTCAGCTAATGCAGCAGATTCTGGTAGTGGTGTTGGTCACGTTGACTTCATCTTAGATGGCGCTGTTAACCCAATTGGTACAGACGCAACTTCTCCATACAGTATTGTTTGGAATACTACCAGTGTTTTGCCAAATGGTAACCACACAATCACAGCTAAAGCTTATGACTTAGCTGGAAATGTCACAACTTCAAGTGGAGTAGTTGTTAATGTTCAAAATATTATCCCAGCTCCAGATAGTATCCCTCCAACAGTTTCAATCACTGCTCCAACCAATGGCACTAACGTAACTGGCAGTATTAACTTCATCGCTAGTGCAGGAGACAACATTGCTGTGACTCAAGTTAAGTTCTATGTTAACAATGTTTTGATCGACACTGACTCTTGTGGTTCTGGACCAACATGTAACGAACAAGGTCCATACCAATATCTAACTGCTTGGAATACTACAGGACTAGCAGGTGGCAGCAGTCACGTCTTAACTGTTAAAGCTTATGACGCAGCTGGAAATGTCACAACTTCAACTGCTGTGACAGTGACAGTGGGGGCAGTGCCTCCTCCAAACGGAACCTTCACGACTTGGAATCCAGCAGATAAGGGGGGAAATGTCATATTATCAAATGGCAATCTAACTGAAGGAGACAATGGTCTTAAAGGCTCTGTTAGAGCAAAAGTTGGAAAGAGTTCAGGTAAGTGGTATTGGGAGATTAGAGTAGATAGTGTTGGAGTTAGTTCTTCTGATTTCAATTTCTACCCAGGAGTAGCAAAACCAGGCGCAGGACTTAATAACTATCTTGGCTCAAATGCTGGTGGTTATGGTTACTGGGGAGAATACGGTGATAAGAGAAATGCTGGCAAAATAATTCCTTACGGACCCTCTTTTGCCACTAACAATACTATTATTGGTGTAGCGCTCGATATGGATGCCAAGACTCTTAAGTATTACAAAAAGAACCCTGGTCAAGCTCTTCCTTGTACTGATCTAGGCGTAGCCTTTACAGGGCTCTCAGGTACTATTTATCCTGCGGCTGGACAATTTGGTGGTGATGTAAAGGTCACTGCTAACTTCGGAGCAAGTCCATTTGCTTGTACTGTACCGGCTGGCTATAATGCGGGAGTTTATGGAGTGACTCAGTAAATTCTATAGAATAGTCTAAAACAAAAACCTTCCGCCAGATAGCGGAAGGTTTTTGTTTTAGAATCTATTTGTTAAATTTTTCTTTATAAAGCTTGATTGATTTTTCGATAGCTTCAACGGCTTTGTCTTTGCCTTCAATCCCTTCAATAATGACAGGGTGGGCAATACGATCGTCATCACTTTTGAGGTTTTTATAAGTCTCAAAAAAGTGAGTATATTCTTTGAGCATGTGCTTATTTAGGTCTTCCAAATTGTGAATATGGTCAAAACGTCGGTCACTAGTAGGAACAGCGATGATTTTGGCATCACTGTCACCAGTATCAACCATGTTCATGATAGCTACCGGTCGAGCCTCCACTAGTACACCTATGTTTATAGGGTAAGTTGTTAGTAAGACAACATCGAGAGCGTCACCATCATCCCAAAGAGTTTGAGGGATAAAAGCGTAATCAAAAGGGTAAGGAGCAGCGTTGTAGTTAGCTCGGTCTAGAGCAATGATGCCTGTTTTCTTATCTATTTCGTATTTGTTATGTGACCCTTTTGGGATTTCAACTATGCAGTTAAATGCTACTGTTGGATTTTCCCCAAGAGAAATGTCGTGCCAGAGATTCATGTTCATGTTATTCTTTTATCTCAGTTGGCTCTTCTACCGTTGCCTCTGGTGCGACTTCTTCAGAGATTTCTACTTCTTCTTTGGTTGCTGTATCTGTACCCAGAGCAGAGAGTGGAACAAAATCATCACCTTCTAATTTTTCAGTAGTTACTTCCTCTGCAGGGACTTCAGTTCCCTTGATGTCAATTTTCCAACCAGTCAATTTGGCTGCAAGACGTACATTTTGTCCACCCTTACCGATAGCCAGAGAGAGTTGATCTGGAGCAACTTCTATAGAAGCCTTGTGTTGTTCTTCATCGAGAGCAACTTCAAGAACTTTTGCTGGAGATAGAGATTTACGGACAAACTCAGCTTGATCAGCTGACCATTCGATGATATCTATTTTCTCTCCAGAGAGTTCATTCATAACAGTACTAACACGAACTCCACGTTGGCCAACACATGAACCAACTGGGTCAATATTTGGGTCTTCAGTGTAGACAGCTATTTTCGATCGTGCCCCTGGTTCACGAGCGATAGATTTGATTTCTACTACACCGTTAGCTATTTCTGGAGACTCTTGAGCAAATAGTTTTTCCATAAATTTTGGATGAGTTCGAGAAATTTTTAGTGAGATACCACGAGGGGATTCTTCAACGTGGTAAAGGTATCCACGAACACGAGCTCCACGAACGTAACGTTCCCCTGGTATTTGTTCTGTTGCCGGGATAACACCGGTCGCACGGTTAAAGTCGATGAAGACATTTCCGCGATCAACTTTTTGGATATGACCTGAAATGATATCTCCTTCTTTGCTTCCAAACTCTTCCATTATAGAACTTCTTTCTGCTTCTCGGATACGTTGAATAATAACTTGTTTTGCAGTTTGAGCAGCAATACGTCCGAAATCGTCTTTGGGTTCTAAATTAAAAACTATCTCGTCTCCAATTTGAGCGTCGCTTTTCATAATGCGCGCATCTTCGAGAAGAAGGTGTTTCTCCTCGTTGAAAGCTTCGCGTTCGTCTGTGTCGCTAGCTGGTTCACTTTCTCCTGTATCAGGGTCTTCAAAGCGTACCAGAGTATCATCAACTACGGTTTTAACTTGGTCAAAGGCAACAGTTCCGGCATTGAGGTCGATATGAGAACGAACGACTTGACCCTTCCGCCCATACTCTTTTTTATAAGCAGCAGCGAGAGACTGTTCAATAGCGTCAATAAGTTTGTCGCGGGCGATACGACGCTCACTTTCTAGTTGTTCAATGGCAATTTTTAGGGCTTTTATATCTAACATATATTTAATTGTGTATTTATTATTGTGATAATTGGGCGTACAAACGGCAATTTTAACAGAAAATCCGGACTTTTGGGCCGGAGACATGTACAAACACATACTAATAGATATCCACAGGCAAGTCAAATTTCTGGGGATAACTTTTGACAGTATCATTTTAAATATGTATACTGAAATCAAACGTCCGCGCATGTGCGCTTTACATATATAAAATCTTTTTTATCACCCTTTTAATTTTTAATTATGAAAAAATTACATTTTTTGGGGGTGATAATCCCCCTATTTATTATTGCCGTATCAGCGACTTTTGTATCTTGTTCTAAGAGCGATAGTGCTGGTGGTGGAAGTGGTCCGATCGTTATTCCTCCTCAACCTCCAGCTCCAACATTTACAATGACAAGCCCTCCGGCTAACCCATTGGATTTTGGGAGCAATTTTAACGGAACTTGTTCTGTTAAAGACTATCCAGAAGGTGCAACATTTTACAAAGATGGGATTTTACAGGCTACAATGTCAGGGACAGTTGCGCTGGTTAATTTGCAGGTGAGAACTGTAATTCAGTTCGAGCTTAAAAGTTCAACCGGGGTTTCTTTGAAAAAGGACAGCCTGGTTTTAAGTATCTTGTCGAAAGACCAAACTGACATAAAAAATCTTGGACCAGTTTCACTGATTAAGGCAGAAGTTGCCCAAGATACTGTGGGTGCCCTTTTTATTGACCAAGGGTCAATAAATGTATGTTTGGCTGATGACAAATATACATTTAATCCATATGATGGAAAATGTTATTTTGACAGAAGCACAATTAAGTGTGATTCAATTGAATTCAAGACCGGGTGGTCTCCTTATCAGTTTCACCAAAACTGGCTCGAATGGGCAAATTCAGACCCCACTTCTTTTTTTCAGTTCAACATTGGGGAAACTCAGATGGTGTTAACTCGGTTACATAAAATACTTAACGCACCGCCAGCGACAGGTTTTCATTGGGGACGCGAAAGGCTGACCTACAGTAAGTAGACAGTAAGTAGATTAAACTCATCTACAAAATATCTTGAAGCCATGCAAAGTTGCATGGCTTTTTTTATTTCTCCTGTAAATGGTATACTTTTTGGGTAATATTATTCACAAATACACACTATATGAAACTATTCAAATTATTTTTAGGAGCACTTTTAATTCTCAACTTATCAGCAGTATTGACTATGGCTCAAGACGCAAGTTCTGAGGCGATAACGCAAAAAGCTATAGCGACTGTTAACATTCAAGATAGCAAGATCTTATCTCAAGATAAAAATGTTTTTAATATTTACTTCAAGTTGACCAACCGTGAAGGAGTCCAGACTGGTATTAAATACGGAGTGTCTTTGCTCTCTGAATCAAAAGGGAAAAAGACAGTGGTTGATGAAAAAGTCTATGATGAGTCTTTTGCACTTCTAGATAATGATAGTGTCGTCAAAAACATACAATATATTGCTCCTCAGCAGTTAGAGGGTAATTATTCAATTGTAATTTCAATAAGTAACAGTAGTGGCTTTCCTTTTGCCTTTTCTCCAGGACTCAAAACTTCTTTAAAATCTACATTAAAAGGAGTTTATCTAATCCCAGACTCTTGTCAGACTGCGCTTGGATATGTTTCTTCAATTAGTAAAACTTCAAACCAAGCATTTGTTTTTCCAAAACAGAATATAAATATAGAGTGTAGTGCTATTAATACTTCTAGCTCTCAAGTAGTTGTGACACCAGTAACTCAAACCTATTATCGTAGTATCTACGGTGCTCCCGCGATTGAAGAACAACAATCTTCAGCGATTACATTTGGAAGTAAGGAAACTAAGAAAATCAATATCAATGTTGTAGCTCCAGAAAAACCGCAAGCTTATACATCAAAGATATCTCTTATGATGGGAGATCAACTATCAAATACTTTATCTCTTGGATACGTGGTACGTGGTTCAAGCGCTACTATACAAAATATTTCTTTAGATAAAGATATTTACAAAAAAGATGACATTGCAAGAATATCTGTAGTCTGGTCGGGCTCTGCTGATGTAGGTATAGAGCAAGCTCCAGGGGGATGGTCACTTGTTGTAAGTACTAAGATGAAAGATAGTTCTGGCCTATCATGTGCAAAAATTGCTGATCAAACTATTACCTTGGATAGTTTTAACGGTTTAACAGAGATTCCAGTTAGTATAAGTTTTAAATGTGACACTCCGTCTGTTTCTGTCTCTATCAGTGACCAGAACGGTCAAGAACTTGCTCAAAGAAATTATTCTTCCAAAGGTGGAGATGTCCCAATGGGGAAAGTCTTCAATAAAAAATTCTCTACTTTGGTAGCTATATTGATTCTATTAATTCTAGCTTTTGCTATATATAAGAAATTTAAAAATAAAAAAACATCTTCAAATATGAACGTACCACCTGTGGCGATATTTGTTCTAGCTTTAGGTTTGGCGACATTACTTCCGGCAAATAAAGCCCATGCCGACACATTCTTAATTGGTCAATACCACAATGCTTTTGCAACAGTTAATTTGGTAAATGGAACTAACTATCCAGTGGGAACAATCAGTATACCCATTCATGGTCAAATTACTTCAACTTCAAATCCTGGCATTAATAATGATGTAAGTTTAAGTGTTTACACAGAAGGTACTAATCCGCCAAGTTCTCCTTCTTCTTCAGTAGAAGTAATTGCACTTCAAAACCTTCAACATGGTGCCACATTTACTAATAATATAAGCGTCCCAACTCTTTCATCTATTGGCTCTTACCTTGCCAAATTTACTGCCACCATCGATGAAGTTCCATATTGGAACCCTGACCACGTTTTCTTTACCGGTTGGTATAGAAATGGAAAGGTCAACTACACTGGCCCAGCGAACCATAGTGATCTTATAACTGTGCGTGTCCAACTTCATGGAGTGTCAAACCCATCTGTTACCTCTACTGGAATACATACTCCTGATACTATTTTCTATATAAGACCAGGAGATACAAGAAGTTACCTATCACCATCTGGAGGTGGGGAGGCTTGTGGTAGCGGGGATTTTAATGGTTGCGAAATTGAAAATAGTAACGGATTTAACTATGGCGTTGTCACATCAATATCTTCTTCAACAAACGCACAACTCGATAACTATATTCCGCTTCCTTACCATATTTGTGTTTATAGTAGTGATCCGTATCCTGACGGTAACTATTTTGCTGAACCATCAAATCAGCCTTGCGCTTCTAGACACCCAGGCTCAGTCCAGTATCAGTAATAAATAATTTATAAAAATATGAAAAAATACATAAATAAAATAATAATTAGTATTGGTGCTCTGGCTCTAATAGTTATGCCTACTAATGTTTTCGCCACAGTCAACACCTCTTATGGTAATATTCAGTACTTTATAACAGTCTCAAATAATCCACCTGTTGTTAATGCCGGTCCGGATCTTTCTGTACAACTGGCTAGTCCAGCAAGTAGCACTTCTGTTTCTGCAACAGGTAATGCCACTGATGATATTTCTGTAGCAACTATGACTTGGTCGCAACTCTCTGGCCCAGTCAGTGCAACTATTGTTCCTCCTTCTTTAAATCCTGGGGTAACACCAGCGTCTCTTGTCTCAAACTTTAGAAACCTATCTATTGTTGGAGACTATTTCTTTTGTTTGGATGCAACTGATGGTCCTGGATTGAATGCTGTTCCTGATTGTATGAAAGTTACAGTTTTACCTGCCGCTTTATCCAATATTGACCTTGTTGCTGGAATAACTAGTCCAGGTGTTGCTTCTGTCGGTATATCTGCTGGATTCTCTTCTGTGATTTCAAATATTGGAACTGATTCTACAGGGATATCATTTTCAAATTTCTTTCAAGTGGCGACTTCGACAAATGGTGGCGGAACAATTACAGATCTCGCTTATACAACAATGTCAGCACTTGCTGGGGGATTGAGCGATGTAGCTTCTGCTTCTTATACTTTCCCTAGTGCTGGAACATACTCTATGAGAGCTTGCGCTGATAAAAGCTCTTCAGGCAACAGTGGAACTGTCATTGAAACTGACGAAGGAAATAACTGTGAAAGTTGGACAAATGTTGTTGTTACTCCACCTGTCTTGCAAGCACCAATTATTTTATTTAGCGCTACTGGCCCAATAGTTTCTGGTCAATCAGCTCGCCTAAGTTGGACTACTACAAATGCTACATCTTGTGATACATTGAGTGGTCCGTGGCTCTCTTATGGACCTCGACCAATTAACTCTGTTCCGCCAGGTGAAGATACAGGACCACTAACTATTCAAACTACATATGTAATACAGTGCAATGGTCCAGGTGGTACTTCCACAGCTCCTGCTACTGTTTATATAACAGTAAATGACCCACTTCCTCCAGAGATTTCATATTTCAGACCATTCTCTTGTGTGGCTGGTGGTGGCAAGTTTGGTTCATCTCCTAGATTTGCTTGGAATAGTGCACACACAACATCATGTAAAATTACTCGAACTACCGTACCTGAGATAAGTGAGACTGTGGCAATTAGCTCAGAGCTCCAAGGTGGTTCTCTAGAATCTGATGGGCTGTACTATTATCTATCGAATCTTCCTGTTATTGGTAGTTCTTCAGATTATACTTTGCAGTGTTTCAATGGGATACAGTTTGACACTGAATATGCTGCTGTAAATACTTGCTCACCAGATTTCACTCTCGGCGCCTCGCCGATACTACGTTCATTTGTAAATGGTAATGATCCAGTTTCTGGTAATCCTGGTAAAATTGCTACTTACACAATATCTGTTAATCCAGCTGGTGGTTTCGGTAGCGATGTTGATCTCTCTATACAGTCAGAGCCCGGAATGCCACTAGCACCTGATACAACATTCACGTTTGTACCAAGTACTCTTGATAATAATAGCGGTGCTTACAATACTTCAACTTTAACAATCTGGATTTCTGATGCAGCTTTTCCTACTGCAGGTGGCGGGACGGTTTATACTCCGATCGTGATTCAAGGTATTGGCGGAGGATTTACTCGCACGGTTACTATCGGTGCTGATGCTACTGGTAAAAAGATAATGAAGTATCGAGAACCAAATAATTAAAAGAAGACACTCAAGAGTTTGGTATCATTCGCTTTTTGCAGATGCCTGCGCAGAGTCCTCAATGCGCAAATAATACCAAACTCTCTCACTTGAAAACAAAAGACACCGATCGGTGTTTTTTGTTTTGAGTGATACAATATAATCACCATGGTTATTGACGAAACAAAACTGCAAAGTCTGTTGCTCGATACTAGTATTATCTCTATTGAAGATCTTTCTTTATTTGAAAAAGAAAAAAAAGATAAAGGTACAACCCTATCTGACTTTGTCCTCTCTCAAGGTAAGGTTAAAGAGCCGGAACTGCGAAAACTTCAAGCTTATGTCCTCGGTATTCCATATTTGAGTTTAGATAAGGAGAAGATTGACGTAGCGGTTCTACAATTGATCCCAGAGCCAATTGCCCGCAAGTACAATATTGTGGCTTATAAAAAAAGAGGCAATGACCTCGAGACTTGTATGCTCGATATTGACAACCTTTCGGCTATCGATTTCATCAAAAAGAAAACAGGTCTTCGGATCTTACCAAGACTCACTGACACTGAGTCTATCAAAAGTGTTTTGGTTCAATATAAAAAAAGTCTACAAGCTGAGTTTGGGTCTATTATCCAAAAGGAGGTTAGTAGTATTCAAAAAATAGATGAAAAGGATGATAAGACATCTGAAAAAGATCTTAAAGAAATGGCCGAGGACTTACCAGTTATTAAGATTGTTGATTCTCTTATTTCTCATGCAATTTTGCAAGGAGCTTCTGATGTCCACATCGAACCCGGAGAAGAATCATTGATTGTTCGTTATCGTATTGACGGGATACTTCACGACGCTATGACGCTACCCAAAGACGCTGCCCCAGCTATTACTGCTCGTATAAAAGTACTTTCGAATTTGAAGCTCGATGAAAAACGTCTTCCTCAAGATGGAAGATTTAAAATGATTATCGATGATGCACCAGTATCATTTCGTGTTTCAACTTTGCCAACATACTTTGGGGAAAAGGCAGTTATTCGTATTTTGAAAGAATCCTCTCATGGCTTCACTCTTGAAGGCCTCGGTTTTCATGGCGAGAGCCTGGAACGTATCCACGATGGTATGAAACAGCACTCAGGGATTGTACTCGCTTCTGGTCCAACTGGGTCTGGTAAGACCACCACGCTATATACGATGTTAGATATATTAAACACTCCAGAGGTTAATATCTCGACTGTTGAAGATCCTATCGAATATCAGATGCCTCGTATCAACCAAACACAGGTTAAAAGTGAAATCGGTATGACCTTTGCTAACGGCTTGCGAGCGCTACTGCGGCAAGACCCAAACATTATCATGGTTGGGGAGATTCGTGACGGAGAGACAGCTAGCTTGGCGGTGAACGCTGCCCTCACTGGTCACTTGGTACTCTCAACCATCCACACCAACTCGGCAGCTGGTGCTATTCCACGACTTATTGATATGGGGGTTGAACCATTTTTGATTGTTTCGACTGCTAAAGTGATTGTGGCTCAACGCTTGGTCCGACGTTTAACAAGTGTTAAGGAACAGTACTTTTTGACTGAAGGAGAAGTCATAGCTTTAGGGAAAGTTATTGATTTAGAACACCTAAGACCTTTTTTGGAAGCTGAGAATGTTATTAAGCCCAAAACTCCTTGGAAAGAAATACCATTTTATAAACCCAAAAAGAATGAAGAATCTGAAGATGGTTATAAGGGACGTGTTGGTATTCATGAAGCATTGAAAATCACTCCAACAATTAAAGAAATTATCCTGCGCGGTGGTTCTTCCGATGAAATCGAAATTCAAGGTAAGAAAGAAGGTATGATGACCATGATCGAAGACGGTATTTTCCAAGCCATCCAAGGGCAAACAACAATTGATGAGGTCCTACGCGTTGTGTCAGAGTAGTCCACTTGGTCCCGTTAGAGAAAATACTTAGATTACAGTGTATACTTAGGTTATAAAAATATGGTCGAAATTTTCAGCATATCTAATATAGTTCTCTAACGGGATGAAATTTTCTTATAAAGCGCGAAATACTGCAGGTGTCGCTAGTGAAGGCGTAGTTGAAGCTCGCGACCGTGTTGAAGCCATCAACACTATTCGAGCACTCGGAGTAACACCTATTTTTGTTAATCAAAAAATGGGAGGATTTTTGGGATCAATCAGTTTTTCAATCGGTGGCAATAGAGTCAAGCTTAGCGAAAAAATAATGTTGACCAAAAACCTTTCGGGAATGCTCAAAGCCGGGCTTCCGCTTTCTCGCGCTCTCCAAGTTCTATCTAGGCAAACCAAAAATAAATACCTCAAAAAGATTATTGAAACACTTTCCGAAACAATAGATAAGGGAGGTACGTTCTCTGATGGTCTAGCTAAATACCCAAAGGTTTTTTCAGCCCTGTTTGTCTCGATGGTTCGAGCAGGGGAAGAGTCTGGGGGTATGCCGAACGCTTTGACTGAGGTTGGTATAAACTTAGAGAAAAGCTACGCCCTAAATAAAAAGGTTAAAAGCGCCATGATGTATCCTTCTATTATTTTGGGAGCGATATTTATAATTGGTATTTTAATGTTCGTTTATGTTGTTCCAACTTTAACCAAGACGTTTAAAGAGCTTGGGGCTGAGCTTCCGGCTTCTACCAAGTTCGTGATTGCTCTCAGTGATTTGATATCTAACCATTTAATACTTTTAATATTAGGCATTGCGGTAATAATTTTTCTTGTTATTTTGGCGACTCGATTGCCAAAAACAAAACGTGGGATTGATTGGTTGGTCATTCGCTTGCCTGTTATTGGTGGAATAGTTCGAGAAATGAATGCCGCTCGAACAACTCGGACTATGGCCTCACTCTTAGGTTCAGGGGTAACGATAGGTCGAGCAATAGCTATAACTAAAGAAGTCTTACAAAATGTTCATTATAAAAAAGTAATGGAAGATGTTGAGAAGGTCGTTGAGAAAGGAGCTCCAATGTCGAGTGTTTTCAAAGAACAAACAGCTCTTTACCCAATAATGGTTGGAGAAATGATTGAGGTTGGGGAAGAGACTGGTAAACTCGGCAGTATGCTTTTGGATGTAGCCTTGTTCTACGAAGGAGAAGTAGATGCCAAAACCAAAGACCTATCGACAATTATTGAACCTGTTTTGATGATCTTTATTGGGGTAGCGGTAGGATTCTTTGCTGTTTCAATGCTCTCTCCGATGTATTCGATAATGGACTCTATCAACTAATATATGAAATACTCCTATCAACAAGGTATCTCAGCTATAGAAATATTAATTGTCATTTTGATCATAAGTATTATTACTGCTATTACTGTTCCATCTTTGATTTCTTTTAGAAAAAACCAATCAATACAAAACACTACAAACTCAATTGTCTCCTTACTTCAAGAAGCTCGAACAAAAACCTTAGCATCATATAACAATACTTTTTATAGTGTTTATATTGACACGGATAAAGCTGTTCTTTTTACAGGCGGGACTTATTCCTCATCTGAGGTTACCAACAAAATAATTTTCTATGAATCTCCCGTAGTTCTGCAGAGTGTCTCCCTAGGTGGTGGTTCACAGGTAAGTTTTGATAGGCTTAAGGGGACGACGAGTCAAAGTGGTACAATAGTAGTAGAAATTGCTGGTGGTGATTCAAAAACTATTACCGTTAGTCTTTCGGGGATTGTCAGTCGTAATTAAAATATGTTTAAAAAATCAAAAAAACAATTAGGATTTTTTCTGATAGAGGTAGTCATTGCTTCTGCTCTTGCTGGGGGCATCCTTATTTCTCTTTTAGGGTTAGTTCAAAGTACTGTTGATATTTCCAAACGCTCACTCGAAAGAACTCAGGCGGGCTATTTGCTCGAAGAAGGAGCTGAAGCAGTAAAGACTGTCAGGGATGCTGGTTGGGCTAACATAAGTACCCTCACTAACGGAACCACGTATTACATATCTTGGAATGGCTCAGTTTGGAGCCTTTCCACGACACCTTCTACAGTAGATTCTTTTACTAGAACTATTGTTTTTGAAGCAGTAAGCCGAGACGGTAGTGATGACATTGTTTCTTCTGGTGGTACTTATGATGACGTTAGAACACGCAAGGTGACAGTTTCCATAACATGGCAAGCAACATCTGGAACACAGACAGAATCGTTAGTATTTTATTTGGCGGATATAAGAACCTAATATGAAAAAAGCAAATTATTCAAAAGGATATTCGGTTGTTGAATTAGTAATATATATTACTCTTTTTGTACTGATATCAGTTGTTGTTATTCAGTCACTTATTTATGTAATGAAAACATATGCTAGCGCTCGTTCTTTCCGAACACTACAACAAAACGGGGAACTGGTTATGGAGAGGTTAACTAGAGAAATTCGTCAGTCTGATAGTGTCTCTATAGGGGGAAGTGTTTTTGGTTCCTCTCCAGGAACACTAACTGTTTCAGGGACAGACAGTGGTGGGGCTCCTTATACAGATGTTTTTTCCGTTGTAAATGGAGTATCTCAGTTATCTGTCAATGGTTCTGTGTCCAATCTCTCTAGTGGTGAAGTGACTGTTTCCAATCTTACTTTTTGGAATGTTGCCACAACTGGTTCTGAGGCAATCAAAATAAAACTAACATTAACAACAACAAATATTCCAGTTATTACCAAATCTTTTTATACAACAGTAGTTTTACGGGAGTAACAATATGAGTATTTTTATGAAAAAACAAAAGATAAACTATCAAAAAGGCAATGCTCTCATTATAGTGATGATGCTGTTTGTTGTTATTGCAATGTCTATCTCTATCGGCTTGGCTGCTCCAACTATAAGTTCAGTACGTTCAGTTAAGGATACCTTAGAGTCAAAACGTAGTTATGCGGTTGCCGAGTCAGGAGTTGAAGATGTTTTCTATAGGATAAGAACTGCTAAAAATGTTTCCTCAACCGAAACTCTTACTATAGGCACTCAGCAGGTAACTACTACGGTAACAGATCTCTCTGGCGGTAAGAAACAGATTAATTCGTCTGGAGATAGTAATAACAGAAATAGAATAATTAATGCAATCATTGGGCAAGGTACAGGTGTCTCTTTTAGTTATGGAGTACAAACTGGTAAGGGAGGTTTTAGTATGAGCAATAACTCAGGTATTATCGGTAGTATATATTCAAATGGTCCTGTTACTGGTTCAGGATATGTTACTGGAAGTGCTACTTCCGCTAACTCTTCAGCTTTAACATCCGACCAGTCAAATGGTTCTGGTACCCCGGCTTATGATGTAACTTTCGGTACTGCTACAGCCACTCAGGATTTTGCTCAAAGTTTTCAAGTTAGTGATACTGAGGTGGTTAACAAAGTTCAGTTGTATATAAAAAAAGTCGGTAACCCGTCGAATTTAACTGTACGTATAGTTAATAATTCAGGTACTAATCCTTCGGCGGTCACCAAAGCTTCAGGGACACTTTCGGCTTCACTCATCTCTACTAACTACGGTTGGGTAGAAGTACCTTTTTCTACAAATCCACAACTTGATGTTGGAACTACTTATTGGATAGTAATTGACGCATCTAACTCAGCTTCAAACTATTATAGGATTGGCGCAAATGATAACGGCTATGCAAATGGTTCTAGTAAAATTGGTCAGTACAACGGCTCTTGGAATAATACTAGCCCTTCAACAATTGATGGATTTTTCAATTTATTTATTGGAGGAACTACTGGTCTTATAAGTGGGATAACTGTAGGGACAGGTTCAGTGGGTAATACTTATGCGCACACTGTTAATAATTCAACTATTCGAGGGACCAACTATTGCCAAGTTGGAACAGGTAACAATAAAGCTTGCAATACTACTTTGGCTGACCCTGTTGAAATAGCAATGCCAATATCTGATCAAAACATTCAGGACTGGAAAGATGTTGCTGAATCTGGAGGGACCTACTCCGGTAACTACACTGTTAATAGTACCAGCGCGTCTCTTGGGCCCATGAAGGTTACGGGGAATCTTACGGTTTCTAATAATGGCTCGCTAACTATCAATGGAACTCTCTGGATACAAGGAAATCTTGATGTTAGCAATAATGCCACAGTCAGACTGGCGTCTGGTTATGGAAGTTCTGAAGGGGTTATTATTGTCGACGGTACAGTAAACCTTGGCAACAATGCTAATTTTGTTGGTTCGGGTACTTCTGGCAGTTATGTCATGGTACTGACAACCTCTAATTCGACTTCTGCAATAACAGTAGGCAACAATGCTGGAGCTGTTATTCTTTACGCTGCTAATGGTACAGTCAATGTTAGTAATAATGCTGGAGCTAAATCTATAACTGGTTATTATATAAGTTTGAGTAATAATGCTGTCATTACTTATGATAGTGGTCTGGCCAATGCCAACTTTGTAAACGGACCTTCTGGGTCATGGTCTTCCACCTCTTGGCGGGAGCAGTAAAGCTCGCCTGTGTTATACTTTTGGGATGATACTCTTAATTGGAAACTGGAAAATGGCTCCTGAGAAGTCTACAGAAGCCCTAGCTCTAGCCAAAAAAACCTTAGAAATAGCAAAAAAATATAAAAAAGGCTTGAAAACAGTTATCTGTGTTCCGTCTATACATATTCCACTGCTTGTGAAGAATATAAAAACAACTCTTTCTGTTGGAGGTCAGGATATAGCTGGAAGCCTTGAAATTGCTCAAACTGGCCTCATTAGTGCTGGTATGCTCCGTTCATATGGTGCGAACTACTGTATCGTTGGTCATTCAGAATCTCGGGTTCGAGGAGGAACTGACAAACAGGTTTTAGAAGGTACTCAAAATCTACTTAGTAAAAAAATCATTCCAGTTGTTTGTGTTGGCGAAAAAGAGAGAGATAATCATGGATGGTATTTGAGCGCTGTTAAAGAACAGATAGAAATCGTTGTTTTAGGTGTTCCTAAAAACCAGCTCAAGCAACTTGTCTTTGCTTATGAACCTATTTGGGCTATTGGTAAAGATGCCGCCAGGGAAGCGACTGTCTCAGAATGTCGGGAAATGATTATTTTCATAAGAAAAGTTATCGCTGATGTTGTTGATCAGAAAACTGCAAACAGTATTGCTATTTTATATGGTGGCTCTGTCAATGAACAAAATGCCTCTTCATTTATTACTGAGGGTGGGGCGGATGGTTTACTAGTAGGTCGAACAAGTCTCGATGCCAAGCGTTTTGGAGTATTAGCAAAGACATTAGCTTTTGTTTCGTAGTATGAAAACTCTCAAAGATATAAAAAACATGAAAGGTAAACGGGCGCTCGTGCGTGTGGACTATAACGTTCCTATGAAAGGGAATAAGATACTAGATACTCGTCGTATAGATGCTTCGTTTGATACTATTAGGGCACTACAAAAAAAAGGAATGCAGGTAGTACTTTTAACCCACCTCGGTGATGGTACTGCGACCCTTAAGCCCATTGCCACTTATTTAGCAAAATATTTTTCAGTAAAGTTTATTACCAAGTCGGCCTTAGAACCCCTAGAGGACTTATCAGAGAAAACTATTATTCTTTTTGAAAACATTCGTCGTTATCCTGAAGAAGAAAAAAATGATCCAAAGTTTGCCAAGTCCCTGTCTAAACTCGGAGATATTTATGTAAATGATGCTTTTTCTGTAAGCCACCGAAAGCACGCCAGTGTTGTTGGTATTACAAAATACTTACCAAGCTATGCTGGTATTCAACTTGAAAAAGAAATTAAAATACTTTCGAAGTTGCTCAATAATAAAAAGCACCCATTTCTATTTATTTTAGGTGGCGCTAAATTTGAAACCAAGATTCCACTTCTAAAGAAGTTCATCGAGATTGCTGACAACGTGGTTATTTCTGGAGCTATTTTGAACTCATTTTATAAGACAGCCGGATTCGAGGTAGGTAAATCTGTAGTTGAGGATGGTTATGAAAGCCAGATTAAAAAATTATTGTCTTCTCCAAAAATGCTTTTGCCAACAGATATTGTTGTGACTAGAGGTAGTAGAAAAGAATTTGTAGTTATTGATGAAGTTCAAAAGATGGATATTATTGAAGATATTGGGGCTGATAGTATAAAAATGATTTCAGAAAAAATTAAGAAAGCTAAAGTCATCGTCTGGAATGGGCCAACTGGTTGGTATGAAAGAGGTTTTATTGGCGGGACCGTGGCCTTGGCTCAAGCAATAAAATCTTCTAAGGCTTTTACTGTCATCGGTGGTGGCGATACTGGAGCAGTAGTTGAGAAAATTGCTGGAAATAGTAAAAATGTCTTTATCTCAACCGGTGGTGGTGCTACCTTGGTCTATCTTGCTGACGGTATCCTTTCTGGTGTACAATGTCTTAAATAGTCCACAGAGCCTATTATTCCTATAGAGACCATATATATCCAATATATTAGAAGCCTCCCACTTACCGGAGGTTTTCTTGCTTTTATTCCGAATTTTGGTATATTTAGATAAGGTTTTTCATATGATATTGGATCAAAAACGGGGCCGGTTTTCCAGCCAGGCCCCTTTTCAAAAACCTATTGTTCATTCAATTTTCAACTCAACTCAATTATATAAATGCTGGTTTAGGGTTTTATTAGGGTAAAAGGCGATTGGATTCTTCCCGTCGCCTTACTTTAAAAAGCACATTATAATCAACATAGACAGCACTGTGAACTTGCGGCTGCCCACTTTTCGGGCAGCTTTTTTATTTTAGGATGTAATTCTAACAATGCCATTAGGCAGAAATCGGGTATAAAAGGGGTGAGTTTTCTAACTCAACCCATTTTTTATTTTTTCCGCAAACTCTAGCGCTTCACCGTCTTCGTAAGAAACGTGTTGCCAGTTAGCGAGAGTTTTGTCGAGATAGCTAGGCAAGAGAGAGATATGAAAGTGTGGAACTTGTTTTCCTTCGACTACGATTTCTACCAAATCACATCCAAGTTCTGCTTTCATGGCGCGTATTAATTCTTTTGATTTTACAAAGATAGCCCCGAGAAGTTCGTCGGGGACATCTTGGATCCAAACATATCTCTCTTTTGGGATAAGTAGGGTATGACCTTTTATTACTGGATTTATATCTAAAAATGCTAAGAATCTATCGTCCTCATAAACCTTTATTGCTGGTATCTCTCCTCGAATAATTTTCCCAAAAATTGTGTCGTTTTCCATAATTCTTATTTTACCATTATGTTACAATCTGGGTCTATGGTATCCACTATTCCGACACCGGATGAACTACAAGCCCTACTCCTTGAGCGTTTAAATCTTTCCAAAGAGAATCAGAAATCTTTTCTCTCTCCTGAATATAAACTTGGAAACCTTTGGGCTTTTGAAGATATGGAGATTGCTGTTGAGCGTATATATAAAGCAGTTAAGGGTGATGAGCAAATAGGTATTTATTCTGACTACGACTGTGACGGTATTCCGGGAGCAGTTGTTCTTGTAGATTTTTTCAAAGCACTGAACGTTTTTGATCGGGTGCATGTTTATATCCCAGATCGTCATGACGAAGGCTATGGTTTGAGTACTCTCGGTATTGATGCGCTTGAACAAAAAAAAGTAACACTGATTATCACCGTCGATCTTGGCATCACCGCTCTAGCCGAAGTAGCTGATGCTCGAAGTCGAAATATTGATATCATTGTCACTGACCACCATCAACCGCTTTCGGAGTACCCAGCAGCGCTAGCCGTGGTTCACCCAAAGAAGGGAAGTTATATCAACCAAGATCCATGTGGAGCTGGGACGGCTTTTTATTTGGTCTGTGCTTTTTTGGAAAAGCACAGGGAAGAGTTTGGTATCAAAGAAGGTTGGGAGAAATGGCTTCTGGATATGGCTGGTTTTGCCACACTTTCAGATATGGTGCCGTTAACTGGTGAGAATAGAATGTTAGTGTCATATGGCATGATGGTTATGAAAAAAACTCGCCGAGTTGGACTACGGACTCTTTTTGCAGAACAGAAAATGAATCCAGAAATGCTGACAGAAACCGATCTGACTTTTACTGTCGCGCCGAGGCTCAACGCCGCCTCACGTATGGCTACCCCGATGCTCGCTTTTGAGCTTCTTTCGACAGAAGATCGAAGCAGAGCTTTGGTTATAGTAAAAGAATTGGAGAAAATAAATGCCGAGCGCAAAATCATGGTGGCACGTATTGTTAAAGAGGCTCACAAGAAACTTGATGCTAGAGAACTACCAGCTATTGTCGTTCTCGGAGATTTATCATGGCGTCCAGCAGTGCTTGGTCTCGTGGCCAATAAATTGCAAGAGACATATAGTCGAAGCTTTTTTGTTTGGGGAGAGTCGGGGGACGGATTTATTAAGGGTTCATGTCGGATGCTCGACGAGCACCATGCTGCTTATATATTCCAAGCTCTTCCTGAGGGAGTACTCTTGCACGCTGGTGGGCACCAAGCCGCTGGAGGATTTGCTGTTGCCAAAGAAAAAATTCATTTTTTAGAACAAGAGTTAAATGACGCTATTTCTAAAGTTGATCACGTTACAGAAGAAATAAAAAACACTGATGCAATAGTGATGCCACTAGGAATTGTCACCACAAGACATTTACAAAAAGTCCGTGCCCTAGCTCCGTTTGGTGTTGGTAATCTGCAACCAGTATTTCTTTTTGAAAATGTAACTATTACTAGTACAAAAATGTTTGGTAAAAATAAAGAGCACTTAGAATGTAATATAGAAGACGGGGCAGGCAAAGCCACAGCTTTTAATTTTTTTACAGACGAAGACATGAAAGAGATGTTTGTTGTTGGTGCAACAATTTCATTTATTGGAACCCTTGAAGCTGGCTGGAGAGGTGGAGTACGAGTGAGAATACAAGAGCTGGTATAATAGGGAGATGAAAACACTGACTATCTATACAGATGGCGCGTCACGAGGGAATCCTGGTCTAGGAGGTTGGGGAGCGGTGATACTAGTGGATGGCATGGCTATGGAAATAGCTGGGGGTGTGAAGAAGGCCACAAACAATCAAATGGAGCTCCAGGCTGTTCTAGAGGTTTTATCTGACCTGCCTCGACTTGTGCCCGCTTCGCCGAATCGAGGCGAGTCGGGCAAGGCGGGCAGCGGAGCACGGGCACACAAAGGCCCTGTAGTGGTTTATTCTGATAGTTCCTATGTTGTTAAGGGCCTATCTTCTTGGGTTTATGGCTGGGAGAAAAATGGTTGGGTAACAACTGCTAAGACACCGGTAGAGAATAAAGATATTTGGGTCAAACTTTTAGATCTTCTTAAAAAGTATGGAAAGAGACTGTCTATAGAAAAGGTAAAAGGGCATGATGGGGATTTATATAACGAACGCTGTGATGAGCTGGCAGTATCAGCGGCGCTTGGTGAAAAGCAGAAACATTTTCAAGGTTCACAAAAAGATTATGATAAATTTTTGATAGAAATAGGGACAACTGCTAAAAAGGCAGCTCCCAAGAAAAAGAAGAAACCGACAGGTCCAGCCTATTCTTATGTTTCATTTGTAGATGGCAAAGTCTATGCCGATAAAACCTGGAAGGAATGTGAAGCTCGAGTCAAAGGCACTAAAGGTGCCAAGTATCAAAAAGTATTTTCTAAAGCCGAAGAAACTGGTTTGGTGCAGGACTACACACTCAAGACACTTCTGTAATAAAAAAACCCCGCATCATCTGCGGGGTGGGGTAATATTTTACACAGAGCAATTCATTTCCAAAAGTTCTTTTTGAGTAAGAAGCCTTTTGGTGAATTTATTATTTGCCCTGTCCCAGGAAATTGTTTCGGTGTAGTTATTGTATGCACCAATGAATATTTTTTTCGTTGTTAACAAGTCGAAAAGCATTCTCGTTATTTCGGTCAGAGAACTACCGGTTGCTGAAATATCTTTGTGAACAGCCACATCAACAATGCTGGGCTGATTGTTTAAAGATTTGCCGCCTAAGGAAGCTTTCAATATAAGCTCGCCATTATCACCAACGTCCCATTTTTTGTTGGTGATGTGAAGACCTACCTCTTCTAAGAGGTATACAAGAGTTTCATATTTCATAATAAAAGTTTTTCTTGATATTACCGTTTTGAAAAAGTTTGTCAAATAAAAAACCGGAACAAATGTCCGGTTTTAGTTAAATTGTTTTGTCTTTAAAGCCCTAATATTTTCCGGTCTGCAGGAGAGAGTTTCTCTATGGCGGCCTGGCGGAGTTTGGTAGCCTCTGCTTCATCATTAAATACGTTTATTACACGGTCTTCGATTGCAAAAGTATTGATGCCGTCTGTCAGAACGGTTACAGGATAAACACTTGCTGCTCCCCATGAGCCTTTTTCATTTCCAGCAAATGCTCTGGCGACTGTTTCATTTCTAAAAGCACCGATAGCTTTTGATCTGAGACCCAGTTCGTCGGTTGACCATACTTCATGTAATGTTTCAAGTTTGAAAGATCTAAGGTCTTTCCCGATTAATTCAGATAAATTTTCCATATAGTTTTTTCTTGATATTACCGTTTTGAAAAAGTTTGTCAATTTCGTATACTTAAACCATGTTGGTACTATTTTGTATCAGTCTTATTTTAGGGGCGACGCTGTATAGCATTTTAGACGTTTCACTTTTATATATTGGGGTTACGAGTGTGCTTTGGGGTACACTTTTTGTTTTATTATTCAGAAATAAAAGAACCATTGTTTTAGGTCTAGCTCTTGGTGCCACCGTTATGCTCGGCGCACTGCGATTTTGGATGATACCCAGTTATGAAATCCCCTTAGGCAACCAAGCCTTAACTGGTGTGGTCAAAAATATTGATGAGAGACTAGACAAGACACTACTAAAAGTTCGAGTCGATGATACCAATATTGATATTCAGGTGACACTGCGAGAAAAACAAAGTTTGCTCCCAGGAGACACAGTTTCAATCCGTGGCAAAGTCGAGCTACCAGAAGATTTTGTAACTGATACGGGACGAGTATTTGACTATGATCAATATTTGGCAAGTAAGGGAATAGAAGCAGTCATGGGCTTCGGACAAGTGACCAAGCTTGAGTCAGGCAAAGTTTCCTTTAATCGCGAGTCGACAGTCCTTAGATTTTGGATTGCTGAGAAACTCGGTTCTTACATCAAGTTCCCAGTTGATGGTATTGTCGCTGGAATGTTGGTCGGTTTTCAAGGAGGTATTCCTAAATATTTATCTGATATATTTCGAGAGACTGGTACTCTCCATACACTAGTACTTTCCGGTTACAACATCACTGTTTTGGCAGGTTTCATAGGACTATTGTTCAGACGGGTGCCTTTCAAGATAAAAACAGTTGTTATCTTTTGTGGAATTGTCGGTTTGGTTTTAGTTAGTGGAGCGGGGGTAGCAGCAGTCCGTGCAGGGATCATGGGAAGCATTGCACTTGTGGCGGGTATGTCACTTCAAAATTACAATGTTTTCCGAGCACTGCTTTTGGCCTTTCTATTTTTCTTCTTTACTTCCCCACAAACCATATTTGTTGATCCTGGATTTCATTTATCTTTCTTGGCTACCTTTTTCATCATCAACTTCTTGCCGATGTTGAACGAAAAAATAACTTGGCTTCCAGTTTATAAAAAGGTGAATGTGCGAGAGCTGATTGTTCTGGCCTGCGGTTTACCATTTTTTATGCTTCCGTATCTTATGTATTTCTCAGGGCTCTTTCCTATAGTTTCACCACTAGCCAACATATTTATGGTTCCAATAATCCCGCTACTTATGCTCGGCGGGTTGTCCACCATAGCAACCTCTTTCGTCTCTCCTTTGGCTAGCTTCTTTGGTGTTATTACCAGTTTCATTGGAGCAATTTCTATAAAGGTGCTAACTTTTTTTGCTAGCTTCCCACAATGGCAAACCCCAGCTCTTGCGGGCTGGGGCGTGACACTCTTTTATATTTTATTTTTAGGAATAATTTTCAGAAAAGAAATTAAGATTTATTTTGGGCATCTGCGAAATACTTTTCAGCCATAGACCAATTAACATTTTTGAAGAAATCTTCAACATATTGCTTCTTGCCACTTGGCTGGTAGTCAGCAACATATGAGTGTTCCCACATATCGAGTGCAAAGATAAGAGAGCAGTCGACAAGTTGTCCGAGATGTTGTTCGTCCACCCATCCAGGAAGAAGCATATCTGTTTTTCTATCGTAATAAAGCATTGCCCAGCCGATACCTCTAGTCATAGCCAACATTTTCATGCGAGTGGTAAAGGTCTCAACAGAACCCCATTGGGATTCAATCTTTGCTTTGAGTGTTGGAGCATCTTCATTTGGCTGTCCCTCAAGAAGAGAGAAATACACTTCATGATTGCGAATACCTCCCCACTCAAATCCGAAGCGTCGTTGAAGTTCTCCAAGTTCATATACGTTTTTGCCAGGATCTTTTGCTAGCTCAAGTCCGTGTTCTATGATTAAATTGGCATTTTTGACGTAGCCGGCATATAGCTTCAAGTGCTCTTCAATGGTTTTTTCACTGATACCTTCTAATTTACTTATTTGGAATTTTTGTTCTGTAAACATACAGGAATTATACACCTAAATTATTCTTGTAATATTAAAATTGACATTTTCATTTATAACGGTATTATTCAAGAAAGATCTTATTTTTTGTACCTAAATAATTTTTTATATGAGAGCCTTATTATTGATCTCTTTAATATTGCTTGCCGGTTTAGTCCCCATCCTTATTGGTGTTACTAAATCTTCAACTCAACGGAAAAAATCAGGTATACCGATACCTTCGTTTGAGGAATGGATTAAAGATCCTATTAATAATCAGTACCTAACTCTTTCAAAGCGTAAACAGTATGATATGTACCTATATTGGCGCATAGTTGAGGATGCGGCGAATGAGAATTCTCCTGACATACTTCCGCAAGCATAACAGAAGATTTTTTTAAAACTCATGATTCATGAGTTTTTTATTTTTTAATCTAGTAGAACTAGAGTTACAATATAAACATACATGACTTCTAAAACAGCTAAAATCGCACTTCTATTTTGTCTAATACTTATATTGGGAGTACTTTGTTTTGTCAGTAAGCCAAAGCAAGAACTCAATAATTTATCCAAAATCCATATGCTCAATGTCGGACAAGGGGACAGCTTCCTTATTGAATCCGTAGATGGCACGCAATTATTACTAGACGGCGGACGTGATGCAACAGTTCTCACTGAGCTTTCTAAAGTTATGGCTTGGAATGATAAATATATAGATGTTGTGATTGCCACGCACCCTGACGCTGACCATGTGGGAGGATTGGTAGATGTTCTCAAGAGGTACAAAATTGGACTGTTTCTAACTAGTGATGTTGTTGCTGACACTCAAACATACAAATCTCTTATACAAAGCGTCGTTGATAAAAAAATCCCAGCGTATTATGTACGACAAGGAATGAATCTAAATCTTGCAGATAAAACAGATTTCAAAATTTTGTTTCCAGACAGAGATACTCACGATTGGGAAACAAACACCGCTTCAGTTGTGGGGAGACTTCAAATAGGTGACCGTTCGGCACTTTTCACTGGGGACTCACCGATATCAGTCGAAAAATATTTAGCACAAACCATTACCAAAGAGCTCGATGTCGATGTCTTACAAATTGGTCACCACGGTTCAAAGACTTCAACGAGTTCAGAGTATCTAAAAGCCACCACTCCCGAGCTCGGGCTCATTTCCGCTGGATTGAACAATAGCTACGGCCACCCCCACCCGGAAGTCCTAGATCTTCTCAAAAAGTTTAGTATTCCTTGGGTTTCAACTCAGCAAGCAGGGGCGTATACTCTTCAAAATGATGGTGTGAAGTGGTATAAAAAGTAACTTGACAGAATTATACCCAAGTATATACTCTGGTATATGAATACAACAATGTTAATAAAACTAGATAAAGGACTAAAGGAAAGGGCACAAAAGATTGCTAAGGATCTTGGGCTACCAATGTCTACTGTGATAAACAATTACCTCAGAGATTTTGTGGTGAGTAAAGAGGTAACATTTGTTAATCCTATACTAAACTCTAGGTCACAAAAAATACTTACTGCTCGTTTGAAAGAAGTTCGAGAAGGCAAAGTAGCTGGACCATTTAAAACTGTCGATGCCTTTATGAAAAGTCTAAATTCATAGAAGTTATGAATATTGAATATGCACGCTCTTTCCAAAAGGATATTAAGAAACTTTCTCCCAAACTAAAGTCTAAGTTTATTGATAGAGTAAAAATATTTCAGCAGGACCAATTTGACCCAATATTGCACAATCATGAATTGCATAGTCCTTATACCAACTGTCGCAGTATTAATATTTCTGGTGATATAAGAGCGATATTTATTGTAACCAAAAACACAGTTACTTTTTTGTATATTGGTACTCATAGCGAATTATATGAATAAGGTATAATAGTCGTATATGCCATTTGGAATGGAAGGATTTGCTCCAATGCACTGGAGTAAAGAAAACTTAAAATTTGCCGTTGATAAGCTTCAAGAAAAGCCTCCGGTTTTTGGTGATGACGGTGATACAGGCGAGAAAGAAGGCAAGTATTTTGCTATGGGCTATGAAGTAGAGAAAGCTGAATACGAACATTTCATTGAACAACTAAACGAACTTCTCGGTATTACTACTCAAAACCTAGGTAAAGAATTGGAGGATCTAAATAAACTAGATAAAGCCGCGTAAATAAAAAAAGTCGGACAATTGTCTGACTTTTAATTTTTTTACTGCATGTTTGGTTGGTTTACTACAAATTCAGGATCAACGACTGTGATTGTTGGCGCTGGGCGACGATGCCAGCAATTTTCTTTGTGATAATCAACCTGTGATAGGTAGACGATAGTCGAACACCAAGGACACCTTGTGATGTAGTAATTATCTATTGGTTTACCAATAACAATAATTTTATTTACCATAGTCAGTTTTTTTATACTCTACACCCAAAAGACTTCAAAATCAAAGGTTATTGACTTTTACCTCAAAAAACATAAGATTCAGCTTGAAAACAATATTGTTCAATAAAAAAATAAAACGATGGCACAGAAAAAATACAAAAGAGGTCATCGTTCTACAGAGACGAAGGCTATACGAAGGCGGTATGTTGGTTTTTTTCAAGCCAAACGTATCAAGTTAGAACTTATTCCTTATCTTATTCTCTCAGGACTATCTCATTCAAAAAGAGAAGCACCTAGTGATTTATGTAGTATTGATGATGTTGCACAAATTATAAAAAAGAGGCCAACTCTTGGTGTTGCTGAAATAAAAAAAGAGTTGTTGGAATATATCAATCATGAACTTCCTTATATTAAGGGGTATACCATCGATAGAATATGCAATCTTTTGCGTATCGGTGGAACCTTACTAAGAGGTAAGAAAACAGGAAAAGGTATTCCTTGGCAAAAGGCGCACGTTTTAAAAGGTGCTAGGCATAAAGCAAAGCATGGAAAGTTAATGCGTTACATCCTAAACGGAGAGAGTGATGCTCTTTGGTATGAGAATACTAAATTAGCATTTGAAAGTTTTCTTCCGGGCTATGATACTGAGCTTTTCATAAAACTATTTGCTATGACAAGTCCGCGTACCAACTTTGTATCAAACATTAAACTAGCTCTTAAGGGTTACGATATGTTTGTTGGAAAGAGCAGATTTGAAAACAGTGGATTTCTCAGTGCAGTATTCTCCATCCTCCAACAGTTCCACGATGGAACGTTTGATTTTAAACCCGGAATCCGGGGTTCAAAAAGAAAAATAACTAGTTTTCGACATTCAATCAGCGGGGGCGATTCAGTAACTGCTGATATGTGGATCACGATGGCTTTTGCTCTCCTTTCTTACTACACCTTTAAAGGTAAGCGTTACCCGTACACCATAAGAGATAGTGAGTATGATGTTATTGAGGCTTATATTAGAGGCTTGTCAGAAGTTACGGGTTTTAAAGCAAAGCATATCAATGCTATGTTGTGGCTCGGGATACGCCAAGAAGAGTATGGTAAACATGTCACGAGCGATACCGCGACGCTACTTATTAACACACTAAAAAGGCATGGAGATGAAAGGTTAAAAGAAAATGCGTTAAATAAAATTATTTTAACGACGCCTGTGCACTTAATTTATGATCGTGTGGAATGTCTAGACCATAATAAACCAGAGCGTGAAAAAGTATTCCTTGTAAAGGATAGCAAGCCAGGTTCGATGCTTTATCGTAACTTTGATGGAGAACAAAAAAGATATTGTAGTGGCTGTTCTTCCTCAGAAGGATGCTTTAATTGTATTCTGCCATAAAGTAAAAATCCCCGAGATTAGGGGATTTTTTTGTTTCAGATTTATTTTATTGCTCCAGCTTTTTTGAGGGTTGAGTAAGCACCGTTTTTCTTCATAGTTCGGAGGCCTTGAGGGGATATCGTCACCATTACAGTCTTGTTTAGTTCAGGTACGAAAACTCGCTTCTTTTGGAGATTTGCATAACGGCGAATAGATCCTGTTGGGGTGAAAACAGTTGCTCGGGTCTTGTTAGCGTATTTACCACCAACTAGAGAAGACTTTTTAGTTACAACGCATTCCTTTGCCATATGTGGGTCGATAGTAACATATAGGCTCTTTTGTTGCAAGAATTATGATGATTGGTCAACTTTGGGTAGAAGATTAAGTATTTGACTTTTCTGCCTGAAAGTGATATAATGCACAAGAAATAATTTATAACCAAACCGGCTTGGCGGATACCAAGAATTTTGACAAATGAAAAATGTAAACCCGGCAATTACTGCCAACCTCAACACTCGCTTATTTGCAATTGAGGAAAAAGAATTCCTCGCAAACAGAATGCCATTCTTTGACGAACTTAAAGCGTTGGTAGAGAAGTGGGACAAGGCGAGGATACGAAATCTCACGGACGCATTCGTCGCTGTTGCAAAGGAAAAGAAATTTCCTCTGTACTATGACAATGAGTATGGTGTTGATGCCGATATTTTCAATTGGCTTCCGGAAGCACAGGTGGTAGAGGGTGTTGATCCGAAGGGGAGCATAACGATGCTGAAAAAAAATACCACCGAAGGCGAAATGGTAAAAACAGCTTTGAAGCTCCCACTCTCTCAAGCAATTGAGAAGATGACGTCCGAGCTTCGTGCTGGCTATTTCAGCAAAAATCTGAAGTGGTTGCTGATTTACCTCACTGACACCAAAGACGGCGTTCCGCTCGAGTTCGTCTGCCGTCGCCGTGATGGCAAGCTCTACCTCGATGTGAGCTGGGTCTTTCCTGACTACGCCTGGTATGTTGTCGATGACGATGAGGTTGGTTTCCTCAGCAACGAATCTTAAACTTTTTGTTCTTTCTTTAAACACTTTGATACTTGTACCCTTTGGGACTTGTAGCGAAGTGTTTTTTTGTTTCCTGCCTGCGTAGGTAGGTTGTATACTAATATTGTGTTTATATTTCTACGGACATGTGCTGTAGAGAGCAAGCATGCTATTTCCTATATACGAGTTTTGAGTGTGGATATATACTGCACTCACAGGGTGGTAGGTAAATAGTTTATATTTGATTGTTGGTAGGATATGGTGGTGCGCTTCGATGCGCCGGAAAATATACAAGATCGACTACGCACTTGCGATGAATATCTGGTGACATAGATGTCATATCCTACAAGTTCCGCTCAAGCTCATCTGCAATCGCAATGATGGCAAGCTCAACCTCAATGTGAACAAGGTCAATCCTGACAACACCTGGTATGTTGACGATGACAATGAGGTTGGTTTCCTCAGAAACAATATATATAAACAAAGTCGGAGTACATCATTCCGACTTTTGCTTTGTCTCGATACCACGCTTCCAGCCGCCAAGCATTTTGCTGATTTCTTGCAGTTCTTCGGTTAGCGCTGAGAAATGTCCTGTTTGAATAAGTTTTCCTTCCCATGCAACAGTAATCAGTAGTTTGAGTGTATCAACTTTTTTAAGTGTGGTAATGATAAGCGGTAGCTTTTCTTGAGCATTTGCATAGTATGCGTGATATGCTATTTCTATTATTTCAAGAAACATATTTCCAATGCGCGCTCCGATGGTTGCACGATGGAGTTTAATCATATGAGGGATTATTTTAATCCACAACAAATAACAATTTTTGATACGATCAATAATGGTCGTTGTTCGGGGGGGGGGGTACTTTTCGTAGATTCACTCATACGTACGATAGTATCATAACTCGTGAGACAGTATTTAATGCGTGGGAAGAATTCTTGCGAGGAAAGAAAAAAAGAGAAGATGTTGCGATGTTTCGCTTGAGACTTGCAGACAATCTTTCTGGTCTGTTCTTTGATTTATCAAAACGGACGTATTGTCACGGAGCATACACAAAATTTACTATTACTGACCCTAAGGTAAGAGAAATAAATAAATCAGTGGTCAGAGATCGTGTAGTTCACCATTTGCTCTATACTGCGCTTTGTCCATATTTTGATACAAAGTTTATCCATGACTCTTACTCATATCGTCTCAATAAAGGTACACATCGTGCAACTAAACGATTTACAAAATTTATCCATACAGTTTCTCATAATAACAGTCGAGCTTGTTGGGTTTTGAAGTGTGATATCAGAAAGTTTTTTGCGAGTATTGATCATAGGATTTTACAAAACATACTCACTCGACATATTGTTGATAAAGATATTTTAAGATTACTTGGTATTATTATTGAAAGTTTCAATACTGAAGGAAAGAACGGTGTTGGGTTGCCACTTGGGAATCTTACATCACAATTGTTAGTAAATGTGTATATGAATGAATTTGACCAATTCGTGAAGCATGCGCTCAAAGTAAAAAACTATATTAGATATGCGGATGACTTTATTTTTATTAGTTCTGAGAAAAGGGAATTAAAACTTTTGTTAGTGCGCATAAATTCTTTTCTTGGAGAAGAACTTAAACTGTCTCTTCATCCAAATAAAGTATTTATTAAAACCATTACCTCTGGTGTGGACTTTCTTGGATGGGTACATTTTCCAAACCACCGAGTCCTTAGGACGGCAACTAAGAAACGAATGTTTAAACGTTTGAGCAAAAATGCTAACTTAGAATCAATTGCTTCATATAGAGGTATGCTGTCACATGGTAATACTTATTTGTTACAAAAGCAGATTGATATTATAGTATAAGGATGAACGGACCGTTATCTATATTTTATTTTCTAGTTTTAATCATTTCTATCATTTTACACGAAGTAGCCCACGGTATTGCGGCAGAACGTGAAGGGGATCCAACAGCGCGAATGCTCGGACGCATTACACTGAACCCACTTAAACATATTGAATGGTTTGGCAGCGTTATTTTGCCATTGGTTTTAATACTTTCCCAGGCAGGGTTTGTCGTCGGTTGGGCAAAACCAGTACCCTATAATCCAGATAATTTAAAAAGAGGGAACAAAAGCGTTGCCATTGTTTCTATTGCTGGAATAGTTGTGAATCTTTCCATTGCTGTTATCTTTGGCATCGCTATACGTGTGGCTATGGCTGCTGGTGTTACCAGTACTGCTTTTTTTGATATTTCTAGCATCATCGTTTTGGTCAATATAGTTTTGGCTCTATTTAATGCTATACCTATTGCACCACTTGATGGCTTTCGTTTTCTGGAGGCAGTTCTACCATTTCGCTTTCAAGGCACGATGAAGTTCATTGAACAATATAGCTTGCCTTTACTGTTAATATTCTTATTTTTCGGCTGGAAATTTGTCGCACCACTAGCTTTTGGACTATTTACTCTCATTACTGGGATCAGTTTGTAATATATTTTTAATTCAAGGCCTTGCCCCGCTTAGCGGGGTTGCGCTTACCGCGCTTATATAGTAGGATGGCTGTTACATGGCGACTATAAATCAGCTTATAAAGAAGCCGAGAACAAAATCCACCCGCAAATCTAAGGCGGTGGCACTTTCTCGTGGGATGAACCACATTCACAATCGACCAGTATTTTACCCATCTCCATTTAAGCGCGGTGTGTGTGTAAAAGTTTCAACAACTACTCCAAAGAAGCCGAACTCAGCGGTTCGAAAAATTGCTCGTGTAAGACTTACTAATGGTCAAGAAGTTACTTGCTATATTCCAGGGGAAGGACACAATCTTCAAGAGCACTCAGTGGTAATGATTCGTGGGGGACGTGTGAAGGACTTGATCGGGGTTCGATACCACATCGTGCGTGGTGTTCTCGACACTCAAGGAATAGACAAGCGTCGCAAGAGTCGTTCTATGTATGGTACAAAGCGACCTAAGGCTGCTAAGAAATAATCAGAAATAATTATTATGCGACGACCAGTAAAAAACAGAAATATAGTTTCTCCAGACATTAAATATGGCTCTCTTCGACTTGAGAAATTTATTAACTGTATCATGTGGGATGGTAAGAAAAACATCGCTCGAACTGCTGTTTACGATGCCCTAGAAATGATTAAGGAAAAAGAAAAGGTAGAAGACCCAAAGGAAGTTTTTTAAATTGCACAGAAGAATGCTGGGCCACTTGTAGAAGTTCGCTCACGCCGTATTGGGGGTGCTAACTATCAAGTTCCTCGTGAAGTTCGAAACGAACGACGTCTCTCTCTAGCTATGCGCTGGATCATCGACTCTGCTCGTGCTCGAAAAGGAGTAAAAGTTTCAGAAGCGTTAGCTGATGAATTCATCCAAGCCTCAAAAGGTGAAGGTAACGCTGTTAAGAAGAAGAAGGATACTCACAAAATGGCCGAATCAAACAAGGCTTTCGCTCACTTCGCTTGGTAAAACCACGTCTGACGTCGTTGGATTGACACTTACTAAAATAGGTATAGACTTAGCATAGTTTTGTTTATCATACTTTTAAAAGCGGCACCTGCTCTGAGTTTAATGATGGTGCCCTTTTTTGTTCCTTTTTTAAAAAAGACATTTCAATTTTCTCATAAGCAGTTAGTTTTAGTAAAGGCCCGCATTTCTATGCGGGCTTTATTCTATTGCAAAAAAGGATATTTGGTCGTATAGTAGTGACACTTAAACCCGCGCAAGCGGGCATTATTAACAAATTCACAAAACAACAAAAAGATTTATGGAACGAGAATATTCATTAGAGAGAACCCGAAATTTCGGAATCATCGCCCACATTGATGCGGGAAAAACTACAACATCTGAGCGTGTGCTTTTTTATACTGGTATGAGTCACAAAATTGGTGAAGTACACGATGGCGAAACCACTACTGACTGGATGGAACAAGAGCGAGAGCGTGGTATCACTATCACTGCCGCCGCTGTGACTTGTTCTTGGGTACCAACCTACTCTGAGGGGGACCTGTCTGCGCAGGCAGGCAAGAAAAATAATTATCGTTTCAATATTATTGATACTCCTGGCCACATTGATTTTACTGTTGAAGTGAAGCGTTCACTGCGTGTGCTTGACGGTGCTGTTGTTGTTTTTGATGGAGTGGCTGGGGTAGAACCTCAAAGTGAGACCAACTGGCGCTATGCTGATGAAGCCAATGTTCCTCGAATTTGTTTTGTGAATAAACTTGATCGTACTGGTGCTTCTTTTGAACACTCATACAAAACTATTTTAGATCGTCTTTCAAAAAAGGCTGTGCGTGTCCAAATCCCAATTGGTCTTGAAGAAAAGCATGAAGGTGTTGTCGATCTTTTAGAAATGAAGGCTTACTACTTTGAAGGTGATATGGGTAACAAGGTTATTCAAAAAGAAATTCCAGAAAATATGCTCGAAGAAGCTAAAGTTTTTCACAATGAGCTTGTCGAGCGTATTGTTGAAAATGACGATGAACAAATGTCTGCTTATTTAGACGGTACAGAACCGAGTTTAGCAGAACTCAAAAAGACACTTCGAAAAGCTGTTATCGCCAATGCTATTTTCCCAGTGTACGCAGGGTCAGCCCTCAAGAACAAAGGTGTTCAACTCGTGCTCGATGCTGTGGTTGACTACTTGCCAGCGCCGAACGACATCAAGGCTATCACCGGTACAGATCTAGAAACAGAAGAACCTATTGAGCGCCACGCAGATGACAAAGAACCTTTCTCAGCTCTGGCTTTCAAATCAATGGTTGACCCATTCGTCGGACAACTGGTTTTCTTCCGAGTTTATTCTGGAACTATCGAAGCTGGTTCTTATATTTACAACCCACGTACCGGCAACAGAGAACGTCTTTCTCGTATCGTGCGTATGCAAGCCGACCAACGCGAAGAAGTAAAAAAAGTATTTGCAGGGGAGATCGCGGCAGCTGTTGGACTCAAAGAAACAAAAACATCTGACACACTCTGTGATGAGAATAGTCCGATTGTTTTGGATCGTATCAAATTTCCAGAGCCAGTTATTTCTCTTCGTATTGAACCGAAAACAAAAGCTGACCAAGAAAAAATGGGACTAGCCCTTAGTCGTCTCTCTGATGAAGATCCAACTTTTCGAGTATCAACTGATCCGGAAACAGAAGAGACAATTATTGCTGGTATGGGAGAACTTCACCTTGAAATCATTGTTGACCGATTGAAGCGTGAATTTACTGTGGATGCCAATGTTGGTAAGCCTCAAGTAGCCTACCGAGAAACTATTACTGGCGAATCTAGTGCTGAAGGTAAATACATCAAGCAATCTGGAGGTAAAGGTAACTACGGTCACGTTAAAATTCGTGTGAAGCCGATGGATCAATCTATCGATGCTAAAGATCTTCCAAAAAATACCAAGCGTGATGGATTCTTCGAATTTGTAAACACTATTAAAGGAGGAGCTATCCCACAAGAATACATTGTGCCTTGTGAAAAAGGATTTAAAGAAGGTCTTGAGCGTGGAGTTTTGGCTGGCTTTAAAATGGAAAATGTTTCTGTTGAACTCTATGATGGCTCTTACCATGAAGTTGATTCAAACGAAATGGCTTTCAAAATCGCTGCTTCTATGGCAGTGCGAGAAGCGACTTCAAATGCCAAGCCGGTGATCCTAGAGCCAATGATGAAGGTTGAAGTTGTTATGCCTGACAAATTCATGGGAGATGTGACTGGAAGTATTTCTTCAAAACGAGGAATTATCGAAGGTATGGAACAGCGTGGTATGAACCAAGTGCTCAAAGCTGTTGTACCACTTTCTGAAATGTTTGGTTACACTACCAACCTGCGTTCAATGACTGAAGGACGAGCAAACTTTACTATGGAATTCCTGCGTTACGATGCAGTGCCACAAAACGTTGCTGAAACAATCATTGCAGCGAGAAAGTAATCCACATATTCTAAAAACAAAAATCCGCCGAGTGGCGGATTTTTGTTTAATTTGACTAATATCGATATTCATGTTATCTTAAAGAAAAACTTACAACCCATGAAGGAAAATCAGCTCTTTATTGATAAGGCCACAGCCTTATTTTTTAATCTCCACCAAAGATATGGTTATGGAGAAATGTATGAATCAGTTCATATAAAGAATTTTGCGCACAAATTTGATTGTACTAATGTCCGTGATACTGATGGTTATGAGTACACAATAGGTATTCTTCACCAGAGGTTACTGACAACAGTTATTTTTTGTGATCGTCCTAATGCTTTCAGAGACTCTCAAGAGGCTTATATTGTACATACTTTGTATGCCGGGAAACTTGGGCCAAAAGGGGATAGAGAAAACTACTATCCAAGCAAGTTCAAACTAATTCATAGCCCCCAACCTAAATCGATGGATACCTTTTTGACCTCCTATGAGATAATAAGAAATCTCGGTCAAATAAGTCTAGAAGAACCAGCCCCCAATAATATCAACAGGGCTCCTATTTTAGAAATTGTATTTGATGCGCACAGGAGAGTATGTGCTATAAAAGAAGGTTTATAAAGCTAACCCCAGAAATGGGGCTTTTTTATTGACAAAAACATCCTAAATGATATGATAGGTCACAATCGCATGGTTGCGTTTTGTTTTTATTTGCGAGGGTTTTTATTAATATTAATTTATAGTTCATTATTATGGCAGAAGCATTTGATCGTTCAAAGCCACACGTAAACGTAGGAACCATTGGTCACGTTGACCACGGAAAGACTACTCTTACTGCGGCTATCCTCCACGTTCTAAACATGAACGGGGATTTAGTAAAACTTAAAGGAGTTAATGAAATTGACGGCGCGCCTGAAGAAAAGGCTCGTGGTATTACCATTAACATTTCTCACAATGAATATTCTACAAAGAATCGTCATTACGCACACATTGATGCTCCAGGTCACGCCGATTACATCAAAAACATGATTACTGGTGCAGCTCAAATGGACGGTGCAATCCTCGTGGTTGCGGCGACTGATGGAGCGATGCCACAAACTCGTGAGCACGTTTTGCTTGCAAAACAAGTTGGTGTTCCAAAAATGATCGTATTTCTAAATAAATGCGACATGGTTGATGACCCAGAAATGATCGACCTCGTTGAGGAAGAAATCCGTGAAATCCTTGGAAAACAAGGTTTTGACAAAGATGCTCCAGTTATTCGTGGTTCAGGTCTTAAAGCGCTTGAATCTACTTCTATCGAAGATCCATGGGCTCAGAAAGTTCTTGAACTTACAAAGGCGCTCGATGAATATATCCCGATGCCTGTTCGAGAACTCGATAAGCCATTCCTTATGCCTATTGAAGACATCTTCTCTATCGAAGGACGTGGAACTGTTGTGACTGGACGTATTGAAAGAGGTATCGTTAAGGTTGGTGAAGAAGTTGAAATCGTTGGTATCAAAGATACTATGAAGACAACTGTTACTGGTATTGAAATGTTCAACAAACAGCTCGACCAAGGTCAAGCTGGGGACAACGCTGGTATCCTCCTTCGTGGTGTTAAAAAAGAAGACCTTACTCGTGGACAAGTGCTTTCAAAGACTGGTTCTGTGAAGCCTCACACCAAGTTTGAAGGTGAAGTATACGTTTTGAAAAAGGAGGAAGGTGGACGACACACTCCTTTCGTAAACGGCTATAAACCTCAGTTCTACGTTCGTACTACTGATGTTACTGGTTCTGTGACTTTGCCTGCAGGTGTTGAAATGGTTATGCCAGGAGATACTGTTAAGGTTGAAGTTGAACTCGTGGCACCGGTAGCGATGGAAGAGCAAATGCGCTTCGCGATCCGAGAAGGAGGCCGAACAGTTGGTGCAGGTGTTGTTACTAAAATAATCGCCTAACCGATAAAGTTAATTGCTCTTTGGAAAAAATATGGCTACTACAAAAAAACCAACCACAAAAGTCGCTAAGCCTAAAGTAGCGAAAGCTAGTAAGGCGAAAGAAGATGTACAGTCAATGCTTCGTATTCGTGTACGAGCCTACGAGAATAAAATTCTTGATGTCTCTGTAAAGCAAATCATTGATACTGCACTTCGTTATGATGCCAAGGTTCGTGGACCTATTCCACTTCCTACGGAAATTAAAAAGTACACTGTCAATCGGTCTGCGTTTATTTACAAAAATTCACGTGAACAGTTTGAAATGCGTGTGCACAAGCGATTGATCGACATCGAAAATCCTTCACCAAAGGTGATCGAAGCACTCACAAATCTATCAATGCCATCTGGTGTCGATATTGATGTGAAGATGATGTAATCGCAAAAAACTCTCAATAAAAACAAACAAAAAACCGCTCACTAATGGGTGGTTTTTTGTTATACTATTTTTATGAAGATTATTTTTACTGATCACGCAAAAGTTCGTATGAAAGAACGCAAAATCTTGAGGCGAGATATTCTTGCGACGATTGAAAACCCTGGTATTGCAGTTTTACGTAAAGATGGCACAACCATGATTCAAAAAGAGACATCTAGAGGTGTACTTGAAATTGTTTGTAAGAAGAGTCATACTACCATCGTCATTATAACTGGGTATTATCTATGAAAATAACACACGATAAAATTGCCGACGCTATCTATTTCTCCCTCAAAAAAGGGCCTATTTCTCGTACTATCAAGCTCGACGACCGCCTCCTTATTGATACTAATAAAAAAGGTCAAATTTTAGGCATTGAGATATTGAACGCTAGTACTCAAATTGCCAATAAAAAACCCCTTCAAGCTAATCTTAAAATACCCGCACTTGCTTAATTTATATAAAACAAACAAAAATCCCCAACAGGGGATTTTTGTTTGGATATTGACAAGAGTTTTCTTGGTGTTAGTCTGATACCAGAATTGTATTTTTTCATTTAAAACCTACAACTATGTTATACATGGGATTTATTCTTTTAAAAAGTTCAAACCCAGGACTTTTTTGGGTAGTTGTCATATTATTAGTGTTAATTATTTTTGCTTTAGTTAAGTTAAGCAAATCAATAAAAAACAACCCTTTTGGTGGGAAAGAAAAACCCTATCACCACGATCATATCAGCCGTAACGCTGAGGCTGAAATAACGGAAATGCGGGACGAAAAAGTTTCAGGAGCTACTGGGCCTGCCGGACCAGGAAGTGGTACCGCAGAACCTTGGCATTTTAAGGTGGATGATGGTGATTAATAATATTTTGTATTTTATGCCCCCGTTTAACGGGGGCTTTTTGTATAAGAGGCAGCAATTAAAATTGACAAAGAATCCTCGCGCAGTACTATTCATAGTATGAATAAAACTAATGGAATCATAGTTGTGGTAGCGCTTTTACTCATAGCTGGAGCTGTGTATTTTGGGGCAACAAAATCAAAAGAAATTGAAAAGGTGGAACCGACACCAAATGTGATTGTTGATGAGAAGGTGGTACTCGAAGATCGCAAACCAAGTCAGTATGTTTGTGTGGGAGAATATTGTGATGGGAGCATGCAGGATGACAACCCAGCATCTCGAACGGTACTACAAATCCCTTTGATCAAAGAGGGAGGCAATGTTGGTTGTGGAGTTGGAATATTTTTTGCCCCACATTGGACACCCAAAACTTCATCTGTGCTTGATGCCACTTATCGTCTCCTCTTTGATTTAAAAGCACAACCAGAAATTGCATCAGATGGATTTAGAAATACAGTTGGTAGCTACTTAGGTCTTCACTATAAATCAGTCAGTATTGTAGATGGAACAGCCAAACTTATGCTCGAAGGAAATATGGTTGGTCCAGGACACTGCGCCGAACCTGAGCTCCGAGCCCAGATCAATCAAGCCGCGTTTTACTTTGATTCAGTAAAAAAGATTGAAGTATATCTAAATGGGAAGCTGTTTGATTGGTGTCAGACGAGTGTTGCTGACCCTTCAGAAGATAATTGTGACACAACACCTAAGTACTGGATTGATACGAAGTAGGTATACTTGCGCAAAATTAAAGCTCGTGTATAATCCTGTGACCTGTTACTCAATCTATTACAGATTCGAAAAGAGGTAATGTCCCACTTCGCCAAGGCTTCGCGGGACCACTTACATACCATGAAATACATTTTAGGACGAAAACTACATATGACACAGCTCTTTGATGACAAAGGGGTTGTTACTCCGGTCACTGCTATTGTGGCTATGCCAAATACTGTGACCAAAGTGAAGACCGTAGAATCTGATGGTTACAACGCTGTCCAGCTTGGATCAGAAGATCAAAAGGTTTCTCGAGTTTCAAAAGCTCTCTCTACATCTCTTGGAGGCAAGGCTTACAAAATTGTTCAGGAAATTCGTCATGATGATGCTCCAACCGCAACTCTTGGTGAAGAAGTAACTGTGGCATCCTTTGAAAAAGGTGATGACGTAGTTGTTACTGGTACTTCAAAATCAAAAGGTTTCCAAGGTGTTGTTAAAAGATATAACTTCAAAGGAGGACCAAGATCCCACGGACAGAAGCACTCAGAACGAGAGCGCGGAAGTAGTGGTGGAGGACCAGGACGAGCTGGAGGACGTGTCGTTATGGGTATGCGTATGCCAGGGCCCCTTCACCGCACCGCCAATCCGATAAGGCGGTACGATACACGGGGGTCGTCACGTCCAGCAGGCCCAGGAATATTAACCTGGTTCCCATCGCCTACG
>JANNRS010000044.1:0-39390 GCA_031401615.1 Minisyncoccota bacterium
AATACGCACTCCGCCACTAATTTTCTGGGGGCTAATGAGGCGGAGTGATGGACTCGCCCGCGCGGAGGAGGGGTCTGGGGAGGAATCCGCGCGGGCTTCGGCTTTTCTTTTTTTTGGCGGGCGGGCAACTAGAAAAAATACTCTAAAAATGATAAAATCATTTTATATATGAAAATTCTTCTTGTTGACAATCACACAAAAAATCTTGAAGAAACAAAAAAGCTTCTTAATAGTTTTGATTTTTTAGTGTGCAAAAAAGAAGAATTTTCTAATGATTTTGCAAATACATTTGATCTAATAATTTTTTTGGGAGGTTCATGTGTTAATTCAGTAAAAAATCATAGAGAGGACTATAAAAATGAAATTGATTTCATCAGTAAAACTGACAAAAAAATTATCGGTATTTGTTTGGGTTGTGAAATAGTAGCAACAGCTTTTAACTGCTCTTTAAAAGAGCTACGAGCTAAGGAAAAGGGAATTTCTAATATAAAATTTGAAAATGAAGAAATTCCTATTTATGAAGCCCATAGATTCGTTATTGATAAAGTTTCCGATGAAATAGAAATTCTTGCAACATCAAATCATGGGATTGAAATCATAAAACATAAAACCAAACCAATTTATGGATTACAGTTTCATCCTGAAATGTTTGTTGATAAGACAAAAGGAGATGAAATTTTCTTTAAAATTTTAGAATCTATATAAAACCAATCGCGTTTTTTATCCTATTTTCAAAAGAATAATACCAACAACACTTAGTAGTGCGAGAACAATTTTCTTTTTCGTTAATTTTTCTTTAAAGAAAATGAAACCAAAAATTCCTGCGATAAAAGTATATGCGGGGTGAATTGCGTATACTCCAGAAAGTGGACCAAAAGAAAGTGCTTTAAATATTGCATAGCCACCAGCGACAGAAAATAAACCTATAAGAACTGAACCTTTCCAGTATTTACCTAAGTGGGTTATATTTCCAAATTTTTCTTTTTCAAAAATGTATGCAATTAGTAATCCAAAAAGTGCAGCTCCTAGATATTGCCAAAGCATAAAATGAGAAACTGAATCATTTACTGCTCCTAACTTTTGAACATATTTTGATGCAGTTGATGAAGCTATAATTCCAAGAGAAAGTAAGACCGTTTTTCGATCTAATGGGAAAGAGCCACTTTTTCTTGTAAAAAGAAAAACGGAAAGTAATATAATAACAATTCCAAGTGTTTGTATAAGGGAAATATGTTCAGAAAGAACAGTTATTCCTATCAACACAGTGAGAACACTTCCGATTGATGATGTAACAGGATATGCAGAATTTGTTTCGACATTTTGGAGTAAAATCTTTTGTAAAACCATATTGATTGCGAAAAATCCTCCCCAAGTTATTGCATACCAAGATATAGTTGATAACCCCGATAAATAGTTTTGACCAAACAAAACAAGAGCTATCAATACAAAAAGTGCTGAAAAAAGATTTGTCCAAAATGTCGAGAAGAAACTACTATAACCCTTGAAAGAGGGCATTTTATATAAAGACATTGATATGCCCAACAGTATTGTTGAAGCAATTGAATATGGAAGCCAATGCATAATATTTACTTTAACATAAATTTGTTTTGAATTCTATTTTTTCTTTCGGGAGCAGAATTTGTACGCGAATGGGAGGGTGGGTCAAGCACAATACCAATTTTGTATCTCGGCTTCGCCGAGATTTCAATATTATGTATTTTGATTTTTTAATGCCCGCCCGCCAAAAAAAAGAAAAGCCGAAGCCCGCGCGGATTCCTCCCCAGACCCCTCCTCCGCGCGGGCGAGTCCATCACTCCGCCTCATTAGCCCCCAGAAAATTAGTGGCGGAGTGCGTATTGCGTTTTCCCCGCACTTTCCATTTTGGAAAGCTCTGTGCTTCGCACAGAGGCGCGTAGCGCGCGGGGAAACGCTAGTCTTTCATTTTTTCTTGAAAATAGATTCGTGCGAATGTTATAATGACACCACAAAATACAAAAATTATGTCAAGTTTAGAACTTCTAAGATTTCAAGAAATTCTTTTGTGCCTATATCCTCGAGTGTAAAATGTCCCTTGTCTAAATACTCTTTGAATATGACAGTTGGAAAGGCAACCTTGAGCTCATTAACTGTTTTTATAACACTCTCTTCATCATCCAATGAATACATAACATTGGTTCCTTGCGTCCGAGAAACAAGATCAGGGTCAATAACAAAATCAAACATTCCAGTATCAAGTTCTTTGTCTGGGTCAGTCCACGGCGCAACCAAAACAACTTTACCAACATTTACTTTGTTTTCTGATAACCAACGTATCAAAAACCCTGCTCCACAACTATGCCCAATAATTATTGTTTCTTCATCGATTTGAAATTTCTCAAACACAGAACACCACTTTTCATAAACTGGTTCATACGGCTCTGGCATTTCAGGAGTTTGAGTAAGTATTCCCCTGTTTATAAGTTCTTTCTGTAACCAAGGTAACCAGTGACAATTTGACTCTGAGTCTGTACTAGCAGAAAAATAATCTTCCCTGCTTGGCATCCCATGAATGATAATGGCATTTTTCATAAAATTTATTTTGTCGAAAATTCAAATTTGTAATCAGAAAGTACAAGTTTTTTATTTGTAGCTTCTGGAGAGACCGAAATTAATGTGACACTAACCCCGGCAATAGTTTTTGGCTGACTAAGTGTTAGAACATCTTCTGCTGTTACTCCAGACTTACTTACCACACGAACCTTAACTTTGACTGTTCCGGCCCAGATACATTGCCCACCTTGATGACAACGACTATCTTCTACTACTTCAAGCGGTGTTACGGTCGTAGATTTTATAGAATCTCTTATTGCATCATCTGGATTTACAGGAGAGCCTATAAATCGAAAACTCTCTACGATAGTTTCAAGTATTGCTGTGATTTTTTGCTTATCAAATTCTTTTATTCCTTGATCTGGAGAATAAGCACCGATATTTGTTGAATGTATTGTGTATTCAATAGAATAACACTGACTGTTACGAATTGTTCTATAACTAGTCGTGTCATAAAAATTTCCAGCCCCAGCATCGCTAAGTGTAAATTTTACATAGACTGCCCCGTTGATAGACTTAGTACCCAAACCTAACTGTTCACCATTGGTAGGCGTAAAACAACCTTCTACCTGTTTAGGGTCACTACTAGTACCAACAGTGAATGTTGCCTCACTAAGGTTGGTATTTAGTTGAGCGCCTTTAGGAATAGTTAGCTTTGCAAGTACAAGACCTAGAGACTGAGTATTTGTTCTCCATGATTTTGTATATCCAACCCCTCCACCAGAAACTGAGAATTCTTTTGGATATAAAAAACTTATAGTATTACCTTGATCAGTAAACACTAAATTCCCTGAAACAGCAGGCTTTCCGCTGTTGTCAACAATGCAGTCTTCGTAGGTTGTTTTGCCATTTTCTTCCATAAAAGCGTCGTCTCCTTTACTGACAAAGACAATCCCTCCATTTTCAAATCGAAGACCAGAAGCAGATAATACTTGAGGAAGATCAATAATACGCTTATCCGAAAGAGAAAGTACTATTGAAGACTCTTTATAAATAACATCGATAGATCCCTCCTTACATAGATAGTGAACAACTGAATTTGAATCAGTTGTAGTTGATACTGGGATCATTGGTTTTTTAGTAATCAAAAAATACCCACCGACTAAAACAAGTAGGAAAATTACACCTATAATAATATCGCTTATCTTCACACATCTAGTATATATGAAGTTTCAATGAGATGAAAATTAAGACAAGAGTAGGAGTATTTTAGCGAGCTTGAGTTCATCAAAGCTGTATCTTTCTCCTAAGGCTTTCCAAGCGGGAGAGAGTTTATCGCTTCCCTTCTTCTCAAAAGCGCTGGTAATCTCGTTTAGTCCATTTATTATATGCTTCGAACACAAGCCATGGACTTGATCATATGAAAGTTTGTCGGTAGCTTGCAGGGAAACAAGGTGGTCAATGATAGTACTCTCTGTTAGGTCTCGAGCCTTAACTATCTCGCTGAGCGAACAACCTTCTTGAATGAGAGCTAAAGTTTTTTCTGTTGTTGAAAGTTTAACTCCAGCTTTTTGTTTCGTTAGAGACCCACCAAAAGCTTTTATCATATTCTGATGCATAACTTCTAGGTCTTTAGAGTCGAGCGATTCAAAACTTCCTTCTGCTTGAGCTGAAGCATCACGAAATATTCTGTCGGTTATTAAAACTTCTGGATGAACTTCAAGTGCCCTCTGGTTGTATCCGCGAAGCGTGATACCAGCAAATGTCCGTACTCGTGAAAGCGCCACGTAACCTTGTCCGTATTCAAAAACATCAGAAAGATCCATGCTGGCAGCATCTAAACTCATACCTTGGCTTTTGTGAACTGTGATCGCCCAAGCTAAGCGAAGTGGTACCTGAGAAATACGAGCCTTGATCTTGCCATCTTCTTCCACTACCCATTCCATATGCTGGATTGTTATCCTCGTACCGTCACGTGTTTTGATAATCGGATATTTTGTCTCTCGCTCAAAATCAACAACAATACCGAGCGTGCCGTTAGCAAAACCAGCTTGTGGATTGTTCTTGGTACACATCACAACAGCATCTTTTTTGAGTTTCAAAATCTCTGGAGAAAGACAGCCTTTTTTTAATCCTTCAACAAGTGAAGTGCTACCCTTTGTTTCCATGGTAAAAACTTCTTCTTTGCCAATAAGTGAAGCAAGTTTTTCTTCATTCAAAGAATCAACAGCAATATTTTTGGTAAAGAGTTGTGTGGTAGCATCTGTTACCTTTTTAGTAGCCTGTATTCTATTTCGTAGTTCATCATGATGAAAGTCCTCAATAGTATTACTTCGAATAGCTGAGAGCATAGAGAGTAGTCCGGCATCATCTTGACGGTGTTGTTCAGTCAGATAACAAGTTATAAGTTTCAAATTTTTCCACGTGGGGGACTGGTAAGCAAATTGCACTGGAGCACCAAACTTGGCAATTGGTGGCAGTTGAAAAAAGTCTCCAACCAAAACAACCTGCAGTCCACCAAACGGTTCTGGAGATCCACGAAGAGTTCGACAAACTACATCTACCATGGAAAGAGTGTTGGCACTTAACATTGAAATCTCGTCTATTATCAAAACTTTTGCATTATTAATTCTTCTTACTAAATATTCTTTGGTCGACAAAGCATCGAGATCATAAGCATCCAAAGTATTCTTGATACCCAAACCACTCCACGCATGAATCGTCATGCCGTGAATGTGTGTGGCAGCAATACCGGTCGAAGCTGTAATAGCTGGTTCAATACCATGCTCGCGTAAATATGAAATAAAAGTCCGAGTAACGTGCGTCTTGCCACTCCCGGGCTCACCAGTCAAAAAGACATTTGCTCCCGTTTTTAAAATAGTCAAAGCCTGCGCTTGGGTCATAGTGGAGACAGTATACCAGACACAAAAAACCACCCTTTAAGGGGTGGCTGAGAAAACTTTCTGAATAGCCAATAAGTTTATTACTAGGCTTCCTCCATTTCGTAATCACGGATAGAGTGGTTAATTAAAGCCAATGCTTCGGCAGAATCTTTGTCCCAGTTATGGGAGTACATTGAACCAAATCTGGATTTTACAATTTTCCCTTTCTGATTTATCACCAAAAAGTTTTCCTTGTAATTATCCTCCAGATGGATAAAGATAGTCAGTAATTTCTGACCCTTTATAGTAGACGGGCAATTTACAAACGTTGACCGATCAAAATTTCTCTTATTGGTTCGAGCGGTTAATATACCTTGAAATGTTTTACCGTAATTTTTTAAAATATCGGCAATGTTTTCGTACATCAACCAGCCGTAATCCTGCACGACCATTTTTTCTGTAGTTAAGTATTTGATGCCCGGAATTTCTAATTCATCAAAGTCCCGATCAAAAATACCTATTTCCTGGTCATTTCTTTTGGCAATTTTGTTTAATACGGCCTTAATAATGGCTTTTGAATATTGATTAACAATATCGCTGTTTTTCTGAAGACTTAATTGTTTATTCATTATTTAAAGTTTTAGTGTTTAACACAAATCCCTACATAAGGATCTCCGTAAAACACTAAAACCATCTCAAAGAACTATACGTGTACAATAGCACAAATATACTACTTAGTCAACCCGGTAGTGAGCCCAAATCTAGCACATAGTGCGTATAGGATTCCCTATACAAGACCTGGATCTACTACTGGGTCAATAGCAGTTTACCCTTTCTTGATAAACGTTTTATCGCCATTTCCCTATTTAAAGCCTCCCCTTTTGTCTCAAATGACTCAGTGTATAAAAGCTTCACTGGCAGGCGTTCACGGGTGTATTTTGCCCCTTTCCCAGCATTATGAGCCGATACTCGTTTCTCTACATCATTGGTCGAACCAACGTAAAGAGTCCCTCCCCTACACTCCAAAATATAAACGTAATACATAATTTAAAATTATACCATCTAAGCAAGGACAGTCCTTGCTTAGAGTTTACGACTGTCATATGCCCAATGAAGAAGTGCTTGGCGTTGACGAGGATGACAAAATATATCCGCCTGCCGGCACTTCATTTTTATCTGCCCTATGTGACGGGTCATAGCTTTCCATCTTTTTATTTGGCGAGCGTCTTCTGTGGGAATGCGTCGCCCCATATAGTAACGGCAATACCACTGAAACCAGCCACGAGGATCGTCGACATATATCCAGCCTTTGGCTCGCCAAATTTTTAAAGACTGACTGGCATTCACGCCAAAGTAGTTTAGTTTCGGATTTTTCTTTTGTGATCCGCCAGCTGGTGGAAGTTTTGCACGAGTAAACCAATCTACTGGAAACTCTTTGGTACAGTCAGTCATGTATTTACCACCAAAAACACCGAGCACCAACATCTGTTTAGGTGACAGATCGGGTTTAAAATCATCAGCAAAACGCTTGCCTATAGGTTCGACACATTCATATCGATATCCTTTTTGCATTTTGTCATTAACAAAAACTTTCACCAATTTATTCACCCTTTACTTCAGCTTTATAAACAGAAGATAGTGCATACATAAAACTGATGGCTAGTGGACCAATCAAAATACCAATAGGACCCATAACTGCAATACCTCCAAGGACAGCAAACAAAACCAAAAGAGGATGGATATTTATTTTCTTACCGACAAAATAAGGATTCAGAAAGTTATCAATAGATCCGACGAGAGCTGCTGCCCAAATACCAAAACCAATTGCCTCTCCAGTGTGCCCACTGATCAAAAGAAAAAGAACTGCCGGAATCGCCACCAAAGAAGTTCCCACTGTTGGTATAAGGGAAGCAATAGCTGCAAAGACTCCCCAGAGAGCAGCATTTGGTACACCAAAGATAGCAAGCCCAACACCCATCAAAACACCTTGGAGCGCTCCGATCAAAAGATACCCTTTGATGATACCGTTAACTGCTCCATTTAATCTGGTCAATATCTTGTTACCACTTTCATCAGAAAATGGGATAAAATGAACAATAAGTTGTTTCCAGTTAATACCATCTTTAAGGAAATAAAACATACTAAGGAGAACTAAAAACAAAGAAAATAGAGTTGTGATTGTAGCGGTAAAAGCGCCTCCAATACTATTAGTAAAACTTCCTGCTACAGATGTGATGCTATCTTTAAGGTTTATGGAACCGCCAGGGAAAATATTTTGGATTGAACGGTTAAAAACTTTGGTTATATTGTCGAGTCCGCCATTGTCAGCAACCCAAGCATATAAGTTTTGGGATTGATTAAAAACTGTTGTCCCAATGATAAAAAGTGGTACACACAGAAGAACAAGAAACAAAACTACTGTTAAAAATGAAGAGACCCAAGAGACCTTGAGATATTTTTTAAGAAATTTATAAACAGGAAAAAGCACGGCCGAAAGGGCAATGGACAAGACAATAACCTTGGCAAATGGCCAAAGTGTCAGAACAGTTAGTACTGCTCCGATAAGAAATAAAGCGAAGAAGAAATACTTTCTAATAGCTTGTTCAGGCATACCTTATTTTAACACAATTATTTTTTCTTTTTGAATACAGCTTTCTTTTTAGCGACTACTTTTTTTGCGACAATTTTTGGTATTACAACCGGAGTATTAGTTTTTTCCATAAGACCGATGAGCTTGTCTAATTTGAAACTGATATCAGAGAGCTGTTTTTTTGTCTCATCATTTGCGGGCTTAAACGGGGCTCGAGAATACTCTGGTCGTGGTTCATATCTATCGTTGAAATCTCTCTTTGGAGCTCCACCCCTAGTATCACTGGCATCTCTTTTCTTATTGAAACAATCGCTACAAAACACTGGCTTATCTCCAGTCGGACGAAAAGGTACTTCGCAACTTTTCCCACATTCACTACAAGTTGCTTTGAATAGTTGTTTATCTCTACTACTTCCGTAGCTTTGGCCCTTATCTACACCCCAACTCTTATTTTGAAATGATGGTTTACCGCTACCGCCGTTAAATCCCCCTTTATTGTCTCGAAAGTTTTTCATAGCTAAAGTCTATGCTTTTAGGGGGTAATAAGCAACTAAGCGTGTGTCCCTGCTACAAAACCAGTTGTCCAACAAAGTTGAAGTGAAAAGCCTCCAGAAGGTCGATTAATGTGAAGTAAATCCCCTGTTACAAACAAATTCTCCAAAATTTTTGAACGCATAGTTTTGGTATCTATTTCAGTCAAAGGAATACCTCCATCGGCTACCACAGCTCGGTCATACCCCATGAGTGAAGTTATGGTTAAAGGTAAAGATTTGAGTTTTTCAACCAATGCCCGACGTTCTACCTTGGTAATACTGTGCACCTTGGTATCAGGATTGATATTCGGAAGCAGTAGCCATATTGCTTTGCCTATACCGTGAGGCACTATTTCATCAATAACGTTTTTTATCATTTTGTTTTTATTAGCATCAAATACAGAAATTATTTTATCTTCCAAGTCTCCCAAGTTCGTATCGGGATAAGCATCGATAACAGCAGTTACTGTACCGGCATGCAATAAATCAGCCACCTTACTAGAGATATTTAAAATAAGTGGACCCGAAAGACCAAAATGAGTGAAGAGTAATTTACCAGTTTTTGAAAACTTCTTTTCTTTTAAACCATTTTGATCAACAAAAAAAGTTATCTTCATAAACGTTAAAGAAACACCAGAGATTAGGTGAGACCAAGATTCTTTTGTTGCAAGTGGAACAATAGTAGGAGTTGGGTCTGCCACATTGTGGCCCAATGATTTAAGCCAATTAAATCCATCCCCAGTTGAACCAGTTTCTGGATGTGAGACTCCTCCAGTCGCTATGATGTATGAATTGGCAGTATACATATCACCACCTGCGACAACGCCAACTATACACTTGTCTTCTTTTATAATTCTTGAGACCTTTGAGTTTGTCATTATTATGATTTTCCCATTTTTCAAATATCTCTCTAGTGAGGCAAAAACATCAAAAGCTTTTTCAGTATGAGGAAAAGCACGTTTACGAGCTTGGACAACCAAAGGTAAGTTAAGTTTTTCAAAAAATGTAAAAGTGTCTTTATTGCTAAACTGAGCAAAAGAGGAATATAGAAACTGTGAAGCTTTGCCGTAATGCCGGAGCATATTATGAATATCTTCCTCAGCATTAGTGATGTTACATCGTCCACCACCACTAATTTTCAATTTCTCACCGAGCTTTGCATTTTTCTCAAGTAATAAAACTTTTTTACCAAGTTCACCAGCTCGACCAGCAGCCATCATGCCCGAAGCGCCTCCACCTATTACTATCACATCATAATTTGTAACAGAGTTTTTCATACCTTATTTTGAACGTAGTTCTTCTATTATTTCTTCTAGGTCTTTATGGCGCTCTTTAATGCTTTGATTTTTAATCAACCAAAACACTTTAGATTTAAATTCGTTGATAAATTCATAATCATGAGTCACTAAAAGTATAGTACTTTTAGAAGCGTTACAGGCATCGAGAAGTATCTGCCATGTCACTTCGTCAAGATGGTTTGTGGGCTCATCGAGAACAATAAAATCAGGATTAGTTCCAAAAACTAATGCAAAACGAATACGCATCCGTTCGCCTCCTGAAAGCATGGCGATAGGAGTATCCATTTTGTCAGCATCAAACTTCATGGCTCCGAGTGCCGCTCGACCTTTTTCATCAGGACAAGAAAGTTTAGCCGTCACAACCTCAAGAGGTGTCTTTTTGCCATCGAATTGTGCATGTTGATCAAAATAACTAGTTTTTAGATCTTCAGCCCAAACAATAGAGCCTTCAGTTAGAGGTTTAGTATTTGTCAAAGCATTTAAGAAAGTAGATTTACCAGAACCATTTCGACCAAGAAGTACAATATGTGTACCTGTTCTCAATTCTAGATTTATATTTTTAAATATATCGCCCTTGTTGCCATCATAACGAAATCGAGCATTTTCAATACGACAAAGCAGTTTACCTCCATGAAAATCTGCTCCTTTATGATTGAGTCGAATTTTGGTACGTCGATCATCTGCTCGCGGTTCTTCTTTTTGCTTTTCTTTAAGTTCATTTAATTCAGCTTTTCGTTTTAAATAAGAAGAGACCTCCTTTCCACGAAAAGCTTTGGCCTCTAAAATAGGCATCATTGCTTTGAGTTGGCTGATACGTTTTGAATCTTTATCAAAACTTCTTTGAAGACCAGCAATGCGAGAAAGTCTGTTGTCTATATAGTCCTGATAGCCACCTTCTGAAAGATAGACTTTTTTATTAACCACTTCAGCTACCTTGGTTGCTACAGCGTCAATCATGAGTCGATCATGGGAGACAAATAATATTCCACCTCGATAACCAGCTAAAAGCTTTGTAAGCTCTAAACGGCTAACAATGTCTAAATGGTTTTCTGGCTCATCGAGTAATAAAAAATCTGGTGCTACCGCGAGCCCCACACTGAGAGCCAATATCTTTTGTTGACCACCTGAAAGGAAACGACAATTTTTATCTAGTGCAGCTTCGAGGTTATAACCAAGTACAAAGCCAGTTTGAAATACTTTTTTGAATAAAGCAGGAGTTGCATATTTTTTTATATATTCTTCTATAGAAATATCTAAATTCTCATCACCAAACTCTTGGGGTACGTAGTGAGCCCGAATATGACCATTTTTCTCTACCGTACCACTAGTTTGTTCGATTGTTCCGGAGATGATTTTTAAGAGTGTGGATTTCCCAGTTCCATTATCTCCAACGATACAAATACGCTCTTGGTCAGTAAACTTAAAAGACACACCCTCAAGGATGCTCTTTTCAAAAAATAATTGAGTGATGTTTTTTAGTGATATAGTTTTAGTCATAGAAATACAAGGTCTTCGAGTTCACACTTTTGGTGTACTTACCTTGTAATCTGAAGCACCCATAAATAAGGGTATATAACAAAGACAACTATACTATACTTTTTATTTTTTACAACTTAGCGAGTATGGTCGATTTGACCTCTATTTCTAATTCCTACAGCTTTTGAGAGCATTTTGTATTTAGCCTCTAATTGAGATTTTTTATCAGAAGAAATATTTTCATCTGCCCATACCTCGTTTCTTTTTTTTGTTATTTCTCCTAAAGCCATCTTTGCTGGCCACCAAAGAGGATGTCCTTCAGCATCTTGATCCGAGAGTTCAATGATAGAGCGTAAATCTTCAAGAGAAAAAGATGCTTCAAATAATTCCATCCTTAACTCAAGTTCTTTAGTTTTTTCATTATTTTCTATCTTTTCAGGCTCAGGTTGATTTTTCAATTCTTGTTTTTCTTCTTCAAAAAGAGTCAAAACTCTTTCTAAATGTTTTATACATTGATTCCTTACTTTTTCATCCGAATTACTCTCAATAGCCCCTCTTAATTCTTCTTCATCAAAAAGTAATCTAATATTTTTATTGTCCACAACGTCTTTCTCCCAAGGGTTAAAAGTTTCAATATAACGTACATTCCCTTTTTCGTCCTTTATATAGTTACCGAAAGTTTCATCTATACTAGAGCCCAAACCAAATTCGTGGAGTTTATCAATTAATTCGTAACCCTCTTCACCTAATTCTTTTTCAATATCTTTTTTTATTAAATCTGTATCTCCTCTTAATTTATTGATCTCCTGTAAGCGGGCATGACTTTCCATGTGTTCAATCCGCTCAACATCGGCTATTTGTATCCCCTGTTTAGATTCTCCGATGTTATATACATGAGGAATATTTTTTGGCAGGAGTAATTGTACTATCTGCGTAAGATAATATCTTGCTTTCAGTTGACGATGAGTGTCTTTTTCTAGTCCTGTCTCTTCTTCTATCCCTTCCTTTCGTTCAGAAATAACTTTTTTCTGATCTTCAGGATTAATGAAAACCTTCTTCTCCGCGCCTTCACCTATAGGATTTACTCCGGTTGAATCAAAATTCTCTAATCTCATATGTATTAACTATATCTCAATTTCTCAGAAAAAGCTTGCCTTGATATTCATAGCTTCTTTGATGGTTATAACGTATAATAAGAATACTTTTATTAGGAATAACTAAAAATACATGGGAAAAAGAGCTACATCACTTAAGGGAGGAGTAAAATCAAAAGGATCACACAAAACCAAAAAGCGTCTGGCAGTGAAAAAAGTAATGCTTGATAAAAAAGCTGTCTCAAAGAAAAAGAAAACAAAGAAGTAAAATAAAAAACTCCTTATAAGGGAGTTTTTTTCATACGATATCTGATAAATTCAAATATCTTAGGTTCTATTATCTCGTGGGCTTCATATTCGAAGCTCCTCTTCTCAAAATAAAGATTATCATAGATACCCCAATAAGAAATTTTCCTATCTCGTCTATAACGATATTTTTTATTTTGAAAAAGAAAACGCCAAAGAACTACAAGCACTTCACTGCAAAACTTCAACTTATAATAGTTTCTTCTATCATCAAATTGAATAGCGTGGGACATCTCCTCAACCCAGGTAACAAACGCATAACTGGTATCTTTAAGAAGAATAGTGTTACCTAAAATTGGAATAAATCTATTTTTGTTATTTTTAAATAAAATGATCCTATTAATAGAGTACTCTCTATTTAAGGAATCAAAGATTTTACAGAAAAGGATTGAGTCCCGGTCATAAAAGCCTTCTTGGCGGCAGATCCTCTGTTTCCAGATTTTATTTTGTGCTTCAGATGCATTAAAGAACAGATTTGTTATAAATAAAATAAGTACCACCTTCATAAAAGATTTTTCCCAATAGTACTCTCTTTTATAAAACAGTCAAAATCTTTGGTTTATTTAATATCTGTAATTTTATAATTTTAACAATCAAAATAGACAAGAACCCCGCCATATTTATAAACGGGCATAACATTTGTAGCGAGGACCGTCCTCGCTTATTGTTGACAATATGAAACTTAAATGTATAATGTTTAAAAAAATATACATGAAAAGTAAAAATACGCTCCTTAATACCAAAATGACTGCCCTGGGTCTTGGTGAAAAATTCAATAAGTGGTTCAAGACAAACGACCCGCTATTGAAAGATTTTATTAAAGCAAACCCTTTTTTGCGAAGAAGTTATGACAGGTTTGTAACCACAGCAAATCCAAATAGGAAAATAGTATTTGGAGTAGGCTCAGTGTACTGGAAGACTCTTGAGACATTTCTTGTTGAAAGAGGGTTTAACCATAAAGACTGGTTGATGTTTCTGCCGAAAATTGCTTCAAGAAATGGAACAAGGCCAAATTTTCTCCTTGCTTCAAAAGATCAGTTGAAAAGAGTTCCGATTAGCTACGTAATGCAGATTGTCCGTGTGGCATTCCCATTTTCACAACTTTTGAAACGTGTCACACCAATAGAAGGTATCCCCCGGATCGGTAAGGAGTATAGCCCGAAAACCCCCTATGGATACCAAAGTGACTATTTAACTATTGAAAAAGTGTTGGGGGTAGACCGCACTGTATTGCCAAAGTTCGATACGTATGAATTTGAGAAAATGCGCCCAACACTACTTCTGATGAAGCATAGACTAAAAGAACTTGGTTTTACAAAAGAAGACGGACCTTTTATGAAGCTACCTCTTTCCAAAAAGACAGAGGCCTCCTACATAGATAGTCTCGTAAATATCGATGGCTTTTCGAAAGAGGAAGCGACTACCGCAGTGAAAATTGGTATCCATAAAAAATGGATACGGGTTGATTAACCAAAAGCGTTTTAACTTGTTAGTTAAAACGCTTTTTTATTTCCTAAATTTCAGCAATCTAACTCCTAGGCTCTTGGCTTATTTAATTTAAGCAAAGTACTACTTGCCAAAAGATTGTTTAAGAAATGTACAATAACCGCAAGCCAGATTGTCCCCGTAAGAATAGTAAGTATCGCAACAGCTGGACCAAAGATAAGTCCAGTATAGAGTATTTGATACCAAAGTTCTTTGTTTGAAAAATAAAAGATATTCTTCAAATGCCAAAGACCAAAAAGAAGAGAAGATACAATCACTGCGGTAACTAGTGAATACATATTCATTAGGCCAACAAGAATAACTCCTCGAAAAATAACTTCTTCATAAATAGCAACAAAGAAACTAGATGTCTTAAGTGGATATCGACCTCCCCAAGTTTTCCCAGTCGTTTTATATTCCTTGTACTGTATCAAGATAGTCACAGTAAAAAGTACACAGATTGTCAATATTTGCATCGCGGGATTAAAAAACCCAATAGATTTAAATGATAAAATTTGAGAAATTGTCATTTTATAAAATTAATTTGCTGGGAGACAGGGACCACTTATGCTTATCTCCCTCGACTCAAAGTTCGCCGTCGCTCACTTTGGTCTGGGCACCAGCTCATCAATTTCGTGTGCTCACGAAATACGATTCCGCTGTTCGCTTCCCTGACGCGAGTGAAGCAGTTCACTCGCTCCTCCTCAAAAAAAAGCTTTGCTTTTTTTGGCTGGGAGACAGGGAATCGAACCCCGATTAAAGGCTTCAAAGGCCTCTGTCCTACCGTTAGACGATCTCCCAATATTTACGTAAACACCTGCAATTTATAACACAAAAACCTTACGATTTCAATTCAGCGCCGGTCATCTCTAGAAATGCCAACTCAAGTGGCAAAACTGGAATGGCAGCATAAGCGATGCGTTCTACTGCCGTAATCATAGAAATAATACTTCCTGAAAAAATAACCTCAGCGCCTTCGACTGCTCCCTTTTTGATGATCTCTATGTATTGTTCGTTGTGCTGTGTTTCTATCTCTTCTCGCATAGCTGGCGCATAGCGATACATCAAACTCATACGCATGGTATCGAGCAGGAGCTGGGCAAGGAGCATCATATCAGTATGATGTTCATTGCTCTTATTTAATACTGCATAAGCAGAAGCAATATCTTTATTGATAAGTGCCTCGTAAAGTTCGTAAATCACTTTTAGCGATGGCGCGCCGGTGACCTTCTCTACCAATTCACGAGTTATATTTCTATCAGCGGAAGCAGAGAGCATTTTCTGTAAAAGTCCTTGAGTGTCACGAAATGATCCATCTCCGAGAAAGCCGATCAAAGAAGCTGCTTCAGTATCTATGGCGACTTTCTCACGCTTGGCAATATCTTCCACCATCAGGGTCAGTATTTTTTCTGTTGGCTTTCGAAATGAAAATACTTGGCAACGCGAAAATATTGTTTCCGGAACTTTATCTATTTCTGTTGTCGCTAGGATAAAGATAACGTGACTTGGTGGCTCTTCAAGTGTTTTCAGAAGGGCATTAAATGCTTCCTTGGTGAGCATGTGAACTTCATCAATAATATAAACTTTGTAAGGAGAAGAGAACGGAAAAGACGAAACAGCTTCTCGAAGTGCTCGGATATCATCTATACCGCGATTTGAAGCAGCATCTATCTCTATGATGTCTTCTGGGTTGGTCCCGAGGGATTTAGCAAAAATACGAGCGAGTGTGGTTTTGCCGGTCCCGCGACTACCAGTAAAGAGGTAGGCATGGGCAAATGAAGCGTTAGCTATAGATTGGGTAAGAACTGAAACAATATGTTCCTGTCCTACTACTTCGTCCCAATCTTGGGGACGATATTTGCGATAGAGTACTTGACTGTTAATCTCTTTGGTCATAATGTGGCTCTATTGTACCAAAAAAATAAAATCCCCGCTTTTAGGAGGGATTAATAAATAGATTAGGCTAACCGGTTAAATTTAAAATGATAGAACTCTTCATCATATGTTAAAACTATAGAGGCTTCATCTTTCCAGAAAATTTCATTTAGGTCTTTAAGTGCCTCAACGATTTTTCTTGGTTCCATAATAATAGGGAAATCATATCTAGATTTATGCCACACCCCTTCTCTTGCAAAATGTTTCTCTCTAATTTTTAGGCACTCAATTAATATCTGTCTAAACAACGTAATGGGTTCCCCTTCATCATTTGGGCTATTACTTTCAGGAACCTCTTCAGAGACGATGATTTTAAGAATCTTTAACGATGGGTGGCCTTCAGAAATAAGTTCCAGCAGGTTTTTTTCCAAATTAACGCAGATTTGTCTAGTTTTTGAAAAATATGACTTTACTGCCTTTTCCAATTCTTCTTCTGCTTTCTCTAAAAAAATAAGATCAAGACCAAGTTGAACGAACGGTTTAATAGGAGCGACTACATTCATAAAAATAATTTTTACTAACTTTATTTCTCTTTACTCAAAAAGTCAAGAATTCATTCACAATACGATTTACGTCCCCTGCATTATTTGACTCCTCCATTAGTCGTACTCGTAATTCTTTGGCCCCCTTAAAACCCGTAACATAAGCTTTCATGTGTTTTTTGATAATGGCAAAGTTTTTTCCGCCAGCTGGCGGACAGAGCATCGATTCAAAAAGCTGACAGTGCTCTATCATGACCTGTAACCGTTCTTCTACGGTAATTGGTTTTGTTTTTGAAACTGCCAACTTTCTTTTGGTATCAAAGTACTTTTTGATAAATGGAAGTTTACGAAGTATCCACGATGCTCGTTTTGGAAGTACAGCGACTATCTCTCGAGATTCATCAAAAAACCAAGGGTTGCCAAACAGTGCTCGCCCGACCATGACGCCATCTGCACCACTTTGTTTTGCTTTCTCTTTTCCGTCAGCCAATGAAATAACATCGCCATTACCAATAATAACTGTTTCTGGGGCGAGTTTATCTCGAAGTGCAACAACCTCTTTTAGATATTCCCACTTCGCCGGAACCTTGGACATTTCTTTACGAGTCCGAGCATGAACTGTTAGTGCTGCAATATTTTGTTTCAATAAAAACCCAATCCATTTCTCTATCTCTACACCGTTATAACCAACACGAGTCTTGACCGATACTGGAATGTTCTTTCCCGAATTCTTTATCCCTCGTTTTACAGCAGAAATTATTTCCCGGGCAACTTCTGGACTTTTTATCATACAAGCTCCTGCCCCTTGTTTTTCAATAGTCTTATCAGGACAACCCATATTGATATCAATACCATCAAAACCGAGCTCAGCACAGAGCTTGGCAGAGGCTTCCATATTTACCGAATCAGCACTGAACAGTTGAGCAACAATAGGACGCTCGGCTTCTGTAAAAGCTAAATCTCTTTTGAGAACTTCCTTGCCAGCACTGTTTAAACCATTAGCTGAAATGAACTCTGTCCACATAACATCGGGCCCGCCTCGCGTCGACTCGTCTCGATTTGACGAAGCGGACGAGTCTCCACGAGTCGAGGCGGGCTTGCCATATTTAGCGATAAGTACTCGAAACGCAGGATCAGTAACATCCGCCATTGGGGCCACAGCAAAAAAAGGTTTTTTATTTTGTCTTAAATCTTGCCAGAAATTCATATTATTATTCTGTCTCCCCTACCTGCGCAGACAATTCAGACTGATCAAATTTATACACTACTTTGTTTGAAAAACGAACGTCTATATATAAAAGTTTTTTTGACTCATTATTAAAAAGACCTGAGAGTGGCTCTGTACGAATACCTGAAAATAAATACTCTAGAGAGGTTTCTGTTGGAACAGTAGGGTCAAGCAAGAGTTTAGCTGTTGATTTATTATGTAAAAAATCTACCTGTAACTCTCTTGGTGAAATTGATCTAAAGGTAACTGGGGTAATATTTATTTCTGAAAGTCTTTGTTGGAGTGTTGCTACTTGTTCTAAATCTATTAGCCTTATTCCTTGAAATGGTAGTTCTTCAAGTGGCGCTCCAGTAAAAACTTTTGGATAAGCGGTACCAGAGAAAACTGGTGCCTGATTATAAACAACCCCCTGTTTATCCATAAAATAACAATCATCTCCTACCTGCCCTGCCTGCGCAGGTAGAGCAGGCAGGGCTAGGGTACACCACAAATATAAAGCTTCAAATTCTTTAATAGTTATTTCTATCGAGTGTAAATTTGTCCGTTTAGCTACTACTGTTTCAATACGCGAAAACTGTTTTTTTAAATTACGTTCAATTTTCTTGTCATTCACAAGCAAGACACTAGTACGTGGGAAAATCCAAAGCAGTACTCCAACAAGCTGGCTTTCGACACTTTCAGAAATATTTTGCTCATCTAAAACATTGGTCCCTAAGACGTCTACATTGGTAATTTGAAACTTTGAATGTCTGAGCATATAGCCGATGCCAAAAAATATCCCCAGAACAATAATCGCTAACAAAAACTTTTTCCAAATAAATCCCCGCTTCATCTTTGGGGAAGAACTTTGTTTTAGAACATTGGCTTTGTATGTCTTTTCGTACATAAGAAAATATTATTTTCCGAGTACATCTTTGCCAATATACGGCCGTAGTACTTCTGGAACGAGGATAGTACCGTCTGCTTGTTGAAAGTTTTCAATGATAGCTGGGATAATACGTGAAGGAGTAGCGACAAGAGTGTTGTTTAGTGAATGAGCGTAACGAAGTTTCCCGTCAGTATCTTTGTAACGGATATTAAGTCGTCGAGTTTGAAAGTCGTGGAAATATGAAGCTGAATGTGTTTCGCGAAACTTTTCTTGTGAAGGCATCCAAACTTCTATATCGTACTTCTTGACTTGACCAAGTCCCAAGTCCCCTCCACAGTTAGCAACAACATGATAATGAAGCCCAAGAGCCTGAAGAAGCTCTTCAACGTTCTTGGTGATCTCTTCATGGTATTTTACTGACATTTCATGACTTGCTTCACAAAGTACTACCTGCTCAAGTTTGTAAAACTCATGAACACGAATGAGACCTTTAACATCTTTACCGTGACTCCCAGCTTCACGCCTGAAACATGGAGAGAAAGCGACATACTTAAGTGGTAAATCAGCAATATCTAATACTTCATCGCTGTGGTATGACATAGTCGCCACCTCTCCTGTCCCGGCTAGATATTCATCATCTTGTGTTCTATACAAATCATCTTCACCCTGCGGTAAATACCCAGTACCATAAAGAGTTTGTTTATTCACAAGTGACGGCACAACGAGTGGTGAGAATCCTTTGGCCACAATTGCTTGCATAAAATATTGCCAAAGTGCAAATTGCAAAAGTACCGCATCGTTTTTTAGAAAGTACCCACGAAAACCTGCAACTTTTGTTCCTCTTTCAAAATCAACCATGTCCAGTTTCTCCATCAATTCAGTATGATCTTTAGGCTCAAAAGAAAATTCCGGTCTAGTTCCAGAGATACTATGCTCAACATTTTCCTCATCACTTCCTCCTTCTGGCACTGATATATCTGGCACATTTGGAACTTCGAGCATAAGGGCTTGCCAAGCTTTTGTAATCTCGCGAACTAGATTCTCAGCGTTTTGAACTTGTTCTTTGATAGGCTTTAGCTTCTCGGCCATAGCGACGCGCTCACTCGGATCAGCCTTGCCCACCTCATCAGAGAGTTTATTTTGCTCTGCTCGAATATTTTCAAAAACAGTCAGAGCTTCTTTGCGCTCATCATCTAATTTAATTAGGGATTCAATATCAAAAGAAACATGTTTCTTACGAGCGGCTTCTTTTATCAGATCAGGGTTCTCCCTAATGAATCTAATATCTAACATACCTATCATAGTACCTAAAGTGGTACAATTATTCAATACATGGAAAAAGAAGAGAACTTTCCTATAGAAGAAATACCGGTAGATTCATTTCCTTCACTTGCCGAGATTCCACAAAAACCCAAGCATTTATACATGTGTGGAACTTTAGAAAATGTAAAACACAAAAAAATTATTGCTATTGTTGGCTCTCGCTCTTGTACTAGTTATGGTATCAATGCCTGTAAATCCTTGATTGAAGGACTTCGTGGGTACAACATAGTTATTATTTCAGGACTAGCTCTCGGTATAGACGCAGTGGCTCACAAATGCGCTATTGAATCTGGGCTGACAACTTTGGCCTTCCCTGGTTCAGGGCTCAATTGGAAAAATCTTTATCCAAGTACCAACAAAGGTTTGGCTAAAGAAATCTTGGCTCATGGGGGCGCTCTCATTTCTGAATACCCCGCCGAGACTAAAGGGGCTATGTGGACATTCCCTCAAAGAAATAGAATTGTTGCTGGTGTGGCTGATATGGTTCTGGTTATTGAAGCACCAGAGAAGTCTGGAGCACTCATCACAGCTAGACTAGGTACTGAATACAACAAAATTGTCGGCACCGTTCCTGGCAATATGTATAGTGAATCATCAAAAGGAACTAACTGGTTGCTCAAGCTCGGTGCCGTGCCTATCACCTCTAGTGTTGATATTTTGAAAGAGCTTGGACTAGAGGTCAAAGATGTTCCAATATCGTCACTCCTTATAAACGAACAAGAAGGGCGTGTCTTAGAAGCCCTGACCATGCCAAAGAACAAAGATACTTTAATGCAAGAACTGGACATGAGCCCCGCTGATGCCAATATTGTATTTTCAACTCTTGAAATTAAAGGATTGATACGAGAAAGCTACGGCATGATAGAGAGGATTGCGTAAAATGGAAAAAGTTGTATGATAATAAAAAAAATCTTTTTATGAGTAGTCGTAGAAAATACCTAAATAAAAAAGTAAAAGTAAAAAAAATTCCAAACCAAAAAGAAATTAAAAGAAAAAGATCTCAAATTAGAAAATCAGAAAACAAAATTACAGTTCATCACAGAAGACCAATTTCTCTAGATGGGAAAGATCGCCCTTGGAACATTTCAAATATTTCTGAAGAGATACACAAGGCATGGACAATATTTGCAGGCAATATGAATGCGGAACAAATATGTAACCACATAAACACTTACTTTAAACCAAGAGGCCTAACATTAATATGTAAATTCATAAATGGTAAACCCTGTCAAAAAACAGGTAAACCTGGCTCTATTGATTCAAAAGTAATGTCTTATGCATGGAGGGTTCTATTTAGAAAATATTCTAATTTTAGAGAAAAAATAGATTTTATAAACAGTGTATTACTAGATCCTGCTTATCATTTCTATATCAAAGAATAATTACTACACCCTTAATTAAGGGTGTTTTTATTTATCTAAATTTTAGAATATATTTGCCAAAAAATTGTGGGCATGGTACTACTCTATGCATTCACTATGAATTTACTTATCGTTGAGTCGCCATCAAAAGCGAAAACAATCGAAAAATATTTAGACGGCGCATATACCGTACGCGCTTCTGTTGGCCACGTGCGCGACTTACCAAAATCAAATAAAAAAGCTATCGACATCGAGGCGGGTTTTGTCCCCCACTATGAGATAAGTAAAGGTAAAGACAAAATTGTCCACGAACTCCAAGAGCTTGCTAAAAAGGCCAAGACAATAGTATTGGCGACTGATCCGGATCGTGAAGGAGAAGCTATCTCATGGCATATAGAAGAACTCTTGAAGGCCGACAAGAAAGTTAAGGCTCCCATTTCGCGCGTAACTTTTAATGAAATCACCAAAGAAGCTATCACCGAAGCCTTACTCCACCCAAGAGCTATTGATACCAATTTGCGCAAAGCCCAAGAAGCTCGCCGTGTCCTCGATCGACTAGTTGGCTACGACCTCTCTGGCATTATCTGGCAAAAAGTCCGCTATGGGCTCTCAGCTGGCCGTGTCCAATCTCCTGCCCTACGTATACTAGTAGAGCGCGAAAGAGAAATTAAAGCTTTTATCCCAGAAACTTACTGGACTCTTTCGGCCACTTGTCTGACACAAAAAAAACCTGCCCGCCCTCACGGCACTTCGGGAGCAGGCGGGGAATCTATTATCTTTGCTTGTACTGAAGAACCTCGAGATAAAAAAGTTGTTGACCAAATACTTGCCGACGGCAAGACAAAACCTTGGTATGTAAAAGAAGTTAAAGAAAGTGAGCAAAAGCGTTCTCCTCGTGCTCCATTTACAACTTCAACACTCCAACAAACTGCTTCTTCTCGTCTTGGATTTTCTCCGAGTCGAACCATGCAAGTCGCACAAAAACTCTATGAAGCCGGGCACATTTCCTACATGCGTACTGATTCAACTACTATCTCAAAACAAGTTTTAGAATCAATCTCAAAACTCGTGCAAAAAAAATATAGTAAAGAATACAGCGAAACTCGCGAATATAAAACCAAATCAAAGAACGCTCAGGAAGCTCACGAAGCCATCAGACCAACACATGTTGAAAAGTTAAGTGCTGGAAACAATGAAGAGCAAAAGAGACTTTATGCTTTGATTTGGGAACGGACTATTTCTTCTCAAATGACTGACGCCAAGCTTTTGAAAACTCGCATTGTAGCTAATGTCTCAGGCGACACTATCCCAGATTTTTCTGTAACTGGAAGCCAAGTGCTTTTCCCTGGATGGCTAACAGTTGATACCGGAGCTCGTGGTGAAGACGTGGAACTACCAAAAGTAAAAGAAAAAGACCCGCTTGACCTAGTTGACCTTGGTGAGACTGAAAAGCAAACAGAGCCACCAAATCGCTACTCTGAAGCTGGACTCGTTAAAGAACTAGAGGCTCGAGGTATAGGGCGCCCTTCTACTTATGCTGCTATTATCAGTACTCTTGAAATCCGTGGCTACATAGAAAAAATAAACCGCTCACTAAAACCTACTGATACCGGGGAAGTTGTTTCAACATTTTTGGAACAAAACTTTATGAATTATATTTCTGACACTTTTACTGCCGAAATGGAAAATGAGCTCGACGATATTGCCAACGGTGACCGTGAATACGTAAAAACACTTAAAGATTTCTATACTCCATTTAAAAAAGAAGTAAAAGAAAAAGAAAAACTAGACAAAGCCACAACCTTAGAGGTGGCTGATGCAAAATACAAATGTCCAAAGTGTGGTAGCGGAATGATCGTCAAACTCGGTCGTGGTGGTAAATTCCTCTCTTGTGATAGATATCCTGACTGTGACGGCGCACTGATGATAGATGGAACTGAAATCAAAAAAGATGTGCCTATAGGTATCGATCCTGAAACTGGACTGCCTATCTTTGTCCTCATTGGTCGCTTTGGCCCCTATGTCCAACTTGGTTTAAAACCAGCCAAAGTAGTCAAGATAAAAAAAGATCCAAATGCTCCTAAGGCTCCTCGGAGAAAAAAAGGAGAACCTAAACCTGAAAAGATAGTTCCCGTAAAACCAAAAATGTCTTCAATACCAAAAACCGTTGACCCAAGCACTGTGACTGTTGAAATGGCACTTACTTACCTTTCGCTCCCACGGACGCTTGGAGTCCACCCAGATACTGGGAAAGACATAACTGCCAACGCCGGACGTTTTGGACCATATGTTGCTCACGATGGAAACTTTCGTTCAATCAAACCTCCTCTTGATGTTTATACTATTACGCTAAACCAAGCTCTTGAACTCCTAGCCCAAGAGAAAAAACCTAGAGGATTTCAAAAGAAGCAGAAGTAGGAAACCCCCGGGGAACCGGGGGTCGTTCATAAAAGCAGTAATTACTGCCTTATGATAAGCATCTTTTATGTTTTCAATAGATAGTGTATAACAATAGTATGGTAGGTCAAGACATTTCCCTAGAAGCTATATATAAACTAGCCCAAATACCACTATCTGATAGTGAGCGAGCTCTTATTGAAGAAGCGTACAACTTTGCTGAAATTGCCCATATTGGTCAAAAAAGAAATAGCGGTGAACCTTATTTCTATCACAGCGTTGAAGTCGCCAAGAACTGCGCCATGCTCGGAGCTGACGCTATGACTATCGCTGGAGCACTTCTACACGATACTTTGGAAGATACTGAGACTAAACAAGAAGAACTGCAAGAAATCTTTGGTGATGAGATAGTCTTTCTGGTTGAAGGAGTGACTAAGCTCGGTAAATTAAAATACCAAGGAGTCGAACGTCATGCAGAGAGTATGCGTAAGTTTTTTATCGCATTGGCTGAAGATATTCGAGTACTAGTTATCAAATTGGCTGATCGTTTACATAATATCCAAACACTAGAACACGTTCGTCCAGATAAACAAAAGCGTATCGCAATAGAAACTATTGAAGTTTATGCTCCACTGGCTGGTAGACTCGGTATGGGTAAACTCAAAGGTATGCTCGAAGACTACGCCTTCCCTTTCGCTCATCCAGATGAATATATTGAAACAAAAAAATTGATGGACGAACTCATCCCAGAAGCAATAAAGGTAGTAGATATCGTTAAGAAAGAAATCGATGAAATTTTAGAATCTTTTAAAATAACTGCCAAAACCGAAGCTCGAGCCAAACATATATATAGTCTCTATAGAAAACTAGTGAAATACAATATGGATCCTGGAAAGATCCACGATATTGTAGCTATTAGAATAATAGTAGAAAGTGTTGCTGATTGTTATCAGGTACTGGGTCTTGTTCATATGGAGTGGAAACCCGTACCTGGTCGTATCAAAGACTGGATCGCTGTTCCCAAGCCAAACGGTTATAAATCCTTGCACACTACAGTAGTGACTCCACGTGGAGTAGTTGAAATACAGATTAGAACCTCAGATATGCACAACGATGCCGAACTCGGTATCGCTTCACACTTAGTATATAAAGAGTCCACCACAAAAGGCTTGAGTGAAAAACAACAAGTTGCTTGGTTGGCACAATTGAAAGAGCTCTCTACACTAGCGACTAGTACTCATGATATGGATGAACTCAAGTTAGATTTCTTCACCCACCGTATCTTTGTCTTCACTCCAAAAGGGGACGTTGTGGATTTACCAGAAGATGCTACAGCTATTGATTTTGCTTATTCTATACACACAGATATTGGAAATACTTTAAATTCAGTAAAAATAAATAAAAAAATGGTTAGCCTTGATACACCACTAAAAAATGGCGACATCGTCGAGGTCATCACAAATAAAAATTCTCATCCTAGTAGCAAGTGGCTTGAACATGCCAAAACTGGTTTTGCCCGCAGAAAAATCCGAGCTTATGTAGAAGATCACGGAGGACTAGCGGAAAAGTTTTCAGCCAGCCTCGACTAGGCATCGAGTCTAGGCGGGCAAAAGAATAATTTAAAGACTAAAGTTCTTGATGTTGTAGAGATCGTCAACATCTTCTTCTGACTCTTTAACTTCTTCTTTATTTCGATCATCGAGCATTTCTACTTCCGCTTTTTCTATCTCTTCTGGTGTATCTATTGGAGCAATTTCGTCTCCCGGTAAAGCTGTTTCTTTTGTTGCAACCATAGCCTTGAACGAATCAGCGCTACTTCTTTGCGCCTCTGCTTTACCGAGGACATCTACTATCACACCCAAGTCTTCATCTGAGAAATAATCTATAGTGATCTTGCCACCCACTTCACTCTTTTGAATGTGTACCCGAGTACCGAGCCTCTCTCCTAAATGCTTTTCTATTTCCATAAGCTCTGGTGTCGGCAAAAGTTCTTTCTTGCGAGATTTTTCTACAGCGATACGCCGAGCAATACGCTCTGCTTCACGCACTGATATCTTCCTGTACATAATCTCTTTGAAAAGAGTCATCTGTTCTTCTGGGCGTGTTGCTAGCATCAAAAGTGGACGAGTATGACCTTCATTTATTTTACCAGCTGAGAGGGCATCTAAAAGCTCTTGGGGCATAGCTAAAAGTCTCAAGGAGTTAGAAACATGTTCACGACTCTTGCCTACTTTCTGACCGATTTGAGCATGAGTGAATTTAAATTCTTCAGCTAAACGAGCATATGCTCGAGCTCGCTCAACAGCATTGAGATCTTCACGTTGAACATTTTCAATGATAGCTAGTTCGAGCTTCATCATTGGATCGTCTCCGACACGGATAATAACTGGCACTGTTGGTATCCCGGCCAGCTTGGCGGCACGTAGTCTTCGCTCTCCGGCAATGAGTTCATACTCTGTAATGAGCCCGCCTTCTGGAGTTTCTTTTTCAATACGAGAAACAGTCAACGGTTGAAGTACTCCATACTGACGAATAGAGTCAGAGAGGTCTTTAAGTGGGCCTTCTTCAAATTCTCGGCGAGGCTGATACGGGTTTGGATATATTTTATCGGTATCGATAAAGAAAATTGAGTTTGAGTATAAGTTCGACATGCAGATATAATAACATAAAAAAATGCGCCTCTTAAAAAAGAGGCGCTTGAACGGTTTTATTGCCAGGGTGTCTCCCTGAAATTAATTTAGATATGTGGCGTGGCTTCTCCACGCATGGTTCGTTTTTTAAACATAAAACATTTTTTGGTTGATTATGGTGGATTTCATACACCATTTTCCTGGCCGGTAATTTTTTACTTAAATTGTGCTGATCTATGCGTGGTCTGTGTTTTTCGCCGTCGCATAAACGTTTGTTTTAGTTAAAAAATATATTTAAAGAACTATATTAGTATACATGTTTTTAAGAATATGTCAAGCAACTAAATAGACTAGTATTTACTTAGCATTAAAACCATGTAAAATAAGGCGGTAACCCCACTTCGCATCAAGCTTCGCGGGGCGAGTTGCCCGAGTGGCGGAATGGTAGACGCGCTCGACTCAAAATCGAGTCTCGTAAGGGGTGAGAGTTCAAGTCTCTCCTCGGGCACATGATAATAAATATTATACTTGGCTTAATTTTAGGTTATGTTATTTCATATTTTCTTTCTGGTAAAAAGACTGGAGATAAAGGCCCTTTTGGTTTTATTAAAATCCCAGTTTCAAAAAAGACATTTCTACACATACACCACTGGTTAGTTTTTATAATAATACTGCTAATATTTAAAAACTTCTTCATTGAGCACCATTTTATTCTCGGATTAATTTTTGGAATTATAATTGAAGATTTTAGATATAAAGATTTTTATATTTTTCTATATGAAAGAAAGTAAGATTATTGTCGTCTGTGGACCAACGGCTACGGGTAAAAGCGATTATGCTGTTGAATTATCCAAGAAGGTTGGCGGGGAAATTATTTCTGCTGACTCACGACAGGTTTACAAAGGTCTTGATATTGGCTCTGGAAAAATAACCAAAAAAGAAATGAAAGGTGTTCCACACCACCTTTTAGATGTTGCTAGTCCAAAGAGAGTCTTTACTGTAACTCAATATAAAAAGCTTGCCGATAAAGCTATCAAAAATATTTTGAAAAGAGGTAAAACCCCTATCATCTGTGGTGGAACAGGATTTTATATTGATGCCGTCATTTATAACCAAAATTTCCCAGAAGTGAAACCCAACAAAACACTTCGAAAACAACTCTCTTCACTATCCCCTAGTGAGCTATTCGAAAAACTACAAATTCTCGATCCAGATCGAGCTCTTGATATAGATAGTAAAAATAGTGTTCGCCTTATTCGCGCGATAGAAATAGCTATAGCGCTAGGTTCTGTACCAAAAACTCAAAGAAAACAAAAATACGATGTAGAGTGGATATATCTAGACTTCCCTGACGAAGTTTTAAAAAAGAGAATTCACGACCGCCTGCTAAAACGTGTGAAAACTGGAATGCTAAAAGAAGTGAAAGGTTTACACGACCAAGGAATTTCTTGGAAAAGACTTGAAGCTCTAGGTCTTGAATATAGATACCTAGCATTATATCTACAAGACAAAATATCAAAAGATGAAATGTTGACTCAACTAGAGTTTGCCATCTGGCACTACGCCAAGCGCCAAAGAACTTGGTTTAAAAAATACGCGAAATAAACTAAATGTGCTAGGCAAGACCTAGTACATTTAGTTTATTTGTACCAGGCAAGACCTAGTACAACTTTATTTTTCACTTCGTTAAAAATTGCGGGCGATGAAGGAATCGAACCCTCACCAAAGGTTTTGGAGACCTTCGTTCTACCACTAAACTAATCGCCCCTTAAAATTATAAGAACTAAGAGACTATAACAAAAAAGTGGCCCCTAGGCCACTTTTTTATTTCTTTGATTCCTTAAAAGAGACTACTTTACGAAGCTTACGAGAGTATTTCTTGAACTCAAGTTTAATACCAGCCAGCTTCTTGCGGTTTTTAGTAGACCAGTAAGTTTCACCGGTTTCCTTATTTGTTAGTTTTACGAGGTTATCTTGTGCCATAGTCCGAAAACTATATCAGAAAAGCTTCCTTAGAGCAAATATTCTCCACCAGCTGGCGAATTGACTTTCTATCAAAATATGCTACAATTTGCCCAAACCGCTGAACTTGTCCAGCTTAAGCGACAAGATTGAAAACAAAATAAAACTTACAAAAATGACTGACGTAATTAAAATGCCTACGAACGGTATGTTTATTGCAAGACCTACAACTGGTCTCTTTACCGAAATTCCAACACACAAAAAGCCTCACATCTAGGAAATTGCTAGCTTGGTTTTATTGGAAGACTATGGGGAAGATCTCTTCCCTGGTATTAAAAATACCAAAGTAGTGTTCTGGGATGCAGGGTATCAAACACCTGGTAACCAAAGCTGGGAGCAACTGAACCAGCAAGGGATTTTCCCTGCTATCGGTTGCGGTGGAAGTATATTTGATGAACATGGTACTCCGACGCGGCCACGCATCGAGGGTGAATGCTCTCTTACTCTTGTCATTAAAGCTCTCGGGCTTGATGACGAAATGTGGTTACAAAAAGTAGTAAAGTACTGCTTAGTAAGCGACCTAAAAGGCGGTTCTCACCCGTATGATCCTGCCAGCCTGATAAAACTAATCAATGATGAGTGGTTCGATCGGGACCCTCAGTATGCCTTGCAGTTAGCAATGCAGATCGTAAGGGTTATGTTCAACGACCAGATCAGGTTCTTTAATGAAGCCGGGGTGGCGTATAAGGATTGCTCCGAAGTACATCCAGGTTATCATCATCGCAAACCAATAAGAGTTATTTCAATGGTGACCGATGACTTTAATATGCCGAAATATGCCCGAAGTAAATTCGGCGATGAGGCAGATGTTGTAATTAAGCAAAGCAGTTCAGGTCATGTATATATTTCCACTGCTAAAAAAAGTAACATCAACCTTGACGAAGTGATCTCACTTCTTCGCCTCGAAGAAATGAGGATTAAATCTGGAGGTAAACCTGTTACTGTTAAGCCTGGAGAGTTACAAGCTCCCGGTACCATCATTAGCGCTGAAGAATGGCATTATGAACCTACACACCCGGCAATTTTCAATGGCGCTAAAACTGCCACAGATAAACCGGCAACTAAGATCACTCTTGAGCGTATCATTTACATCGTACTATTTGGATTAAATGAAAAAACTTTCCCTAACCAACATTATAAACTTTGTTTATCGGGAAGGTGCGCCGGAAAAGTGTGTCCATTGTATGAGGCACATTTACAGCGTTGCTCTGCATAAATAGCAACAATTTTATTTTAATTACGAGCCCCGATATTTATTGGGGCTTTTTTCTTGCCTAAAGTTTATTTTTTATGGTACAACAGTTGATATGGACTCTATTCACGAGAGAAGTAAAATAAAACTAGAGAAAAGTGCTGACAAAGCCACTCGTTGGATAGGCTCTACTAGTAGCTTGGTTGTTCACACTGTATTATTTGCAGGAGCATTTGCTTTAGCTTTTTTAGGGCTCGGACTTGATAGAGTTCTACTTGTACTAACAACTATTGTTTCGCTCGAAGCAATTTATTTATCTATCTTCATCCAGATGTCAGTTAACAAGAACACAAAGGATATTGAAATCATCCAAGAGGATGTGGAGGAGATTCAGGAGGACGTTGAAGGTATCGAGAAAGACGTTGATGAGATTCAAAAAGATGTTGAAGAAATTCAAGAAGATGTTGAGGATATCGAGGAAGATAGCACTGAAGACCAAAAGATAGAGATGAAAGAAGCTCAAGCCATCACAGCTATCCAAACTATTCTTTCTCAACTCCAAAGAGAAATTGAGCAGTTAAAAAAATAAACCCAGAATATCTGGGTTTAAAATTATTTTAAATAAATTATTAGTCTTCAAAAGGAACAGTGAATGCTTTTTTGGCCATTCTTTTGGTTTTATTCCTTAACGAATAAGCAATAAGAATAGCCGATAGTACTGTAACCGATCCACTCAGTAAAGTAGCTTCGCGGACAGTTAATGAATATACCAACAATACAATTCCTATGAGACAAAGAGCAATGTTCTTTTTCATATAAAATGATTTAATGGGTTTAAGCACATTATATCACTATTTATACTAAAAGTCAAGCTAGATCTTAAACTCAATCACGTCTCCATCTTTAACGATATAATCCTTACCGTGTAGACGAACAAGGCCTTTAGTATGGGCTTCAGCATATGAACCAGAACTTAGTAAATCTTGACAAAAGACTATCTCAGCACGGATGAATTTGTCTTTAAAGTCAGTATGAATAGCCATACCAGCTACAGGAGCAGTAGACCCGTGTTTAATCGTCCAAGCACGTGTTTCTACTTCCCCAGTAGTGAAGTATGTCTCCAAGTTAAGCAATTTATAACAAGCCTTGATCATGTCTTCAAAGCCTGTTTCAAATACTGGATCGATCTCTACATAAGGGCTAGAAAGCTCTGCAACTATTTCTTTTAACTTATTCTCACTAACAGCTGAAGTGTTCAGCGCATAGAGCATTGGCTTCATCGTTATGAGGTTCAGCTGAGCGACGAGAGGCTTTTCAAGTTCTTCCAACGGCACCGCACTAGCCACCACCTCATTCTCAAGAGCAGTCTTAATTTTCTCTAGTGCTTCATGCAAGACAATAGCTTCCTTTACTCCTCGCTTGTGATCTTTACCATTTGTCTCAAGACGCTTATTTACTATTTCTAGATCAGCTAAAATCAATTCAAGATTGATAACCCCAATATCAAAAAGCGGATCTACTTTATTGGCAACATGAATAACGTCTTTGTCTTCAAAAACACGCACCATATGGAGTATGGCATCAGTCTCGCGGATATTGGCCAGAAATTTATTGCCCAAACCTTCGCCTTTTGACGCTCCAGCCACAAGACCAGCGATGTCTACAAATTCAATCACTGCCGGAAGAGTCTTTTCACTCTTTGAAAATTCTGAAAGTTTACCAAGTCGCTCGTCAGGCACAGGCACAATCCCGACCGATGGATCAATAGTGCAAAATGGATAGTTTTCAGCCGGCACACCTTTTTTGGTCAGTGCATTAAAGAGTGTAGATTTGCCGACATTTGGTAGACCAACAATTCCAATAGATAATCCCATATTATTTTTTCATCATTAATTTTTGTAGTTCACCTTGGTGCTTGCGCATTACTTCCATAGAAGCAGCCATTTCGCTTTTACCGGCTTTTTTCTGAGCCTCTATTTCCTTGGCAATAGCATTGAAGAAATCAGGATTAGCAGACACAGCAGCCATAATAGCCTCCCTTTGTGCTGGAGGAAGACTCTTGAGCTGACGCTCCATCAATTTATTTGTAAGCATTCGTTTTAGTCCAAACATGGGCTTATGTTATCATAAAAACATGTCTGAATCTAGCCGAAAAAACTTGGATGAGATTAATGTTTATTGGCAAGAACACTGCACTTGTGAGCTCAAACATAGTGCCACTAGAGCAGTATTTGGTAATGGCAACCCACACGCAGAAGTGGTTTTTATAGGTGAAGCGCCGGGCAAAAAAGAAGACGAGACCGGTGTACCCTTCATGGGAGCTGCGGGAAAGTTTCTCGGAGAAATATTAGAGAGTATAAAAATTAAGCGTGATGATATCTATATCACCAACATAGTGAAGTACCGCCCACCAAACAATCGTGACCCTTTACCAGGTGAAAAAGAATCCTGTAAGGACTGGCTTCATGAAGAGTTAAATATTATCGCCCCCAAATTAATTGTTTTCCTCGGTCGTCACTCAATGAATCACTTTTTCCCAGATTTAAAAATCTCAGAAGCACACGGAAAAATTGTTATAAAAACAATTCCGGGAATTAATACTAAATACTTTCTGCCACTATACCATCCCGCAGCTGCGCTATATAACGGCGGAATGCGACAACAGCTTCTAAAAGATTTTAAAAAGATTCCACTAGCACTTAAGAAAATTAAGGGAAAGTAAAAACCCTAACAATTCATTTGGTAGGGTTTTCTGGTGGGGCTGATTCGTTTTCTTTTAAGGGAATGATTTTAAAGTCTTGGTTTATAGGATCAAAGACTATAGTACCTATAGTTTCTCCAGTAAATTTCATACCGACAGGCCCTTTAGATTTATAATTCATTGGGTCTTGTCCTCCAAAAAATTCACGTTCAGCGTCCCACAATGCATACATTTGACTCATTGTCGGCATAAGTTTTTTCTTTAATTATAAAGCTTTTTTAGCTCTAGAGCAAGGAACATTGGAAATTCTTTACGAGCCATGTCCTCTGCTTTTTGCCTTGGCCCCATTTCACTTTTTTTGTGAGAGATCCATTCCTCCATACTGGTTATAGCAAAACCTGATTTCTTGAAGGATTTCATATACCACTGTAACGGCCTATGGAATGTTGTTGTTTTTGTCGCGCCTTTGCCTTTGAATGGCTTCAAATCAATATCGATTTTTATTTCAGAAAGATACTTATCCGTTCGGCGATATTGCAAATCCTTCTTGTTATCAAATCCCCAATCACTATGTTGAGGTATACGAAATGCTGGATGTAACATTACTAAGACAAACTTCCCTTCTTTTTTTAAAAGTCTTTTTATTTCGACTACTACTTCATCAATATTTTTTATATTTTCAAATGCTAGGACAGTAAAAATTTTATCAAATGATTCTTTTTTAAGTTTGGTGTTTTCCGCTGACGCAACGATGTAATTTATATCTTTTGATTTTTCCTTCGCTCGCGCAATGAGTTCTGAAGATAAATCAACACCAGTTACATTTGCACCAAAATCTTTCACAAGACGAGAAAAATATCCCTGCCCACAAGCTAGATCAAGAACTGCTTCCCCTTTCTCCGGACTAAGCATGCGCAGTAGATTTGGCGCGATAACTTTGGCTTGATAAGTGTCCTGCCCGTCTAGGTGAGCATCATACCAAGGAGCTACATTGTCCCAATCTGTTTTTTCCATTTTTAACACTCACCCTTACGATATTTAGCTCCTTGTTTGAAAACAGAAAAAACGTATCTCCAAGAAACAATACTAGTAAAATAATGAAAATCCACAGCACTTCGCAGTATCCATGGGATAAAACCAGAGAAAGTAAATCCTCGATAAGTAAAAACTGCCCAATTGTGACCAATAGGAACAACATATCCCAAGACTACTCCTCTATAGGGAGTTACAAGTTTATTATTAATTTTATTTATAATTGCCTTACCAACATATTTACCATGAGCAATAGCACCTTGAGCTAGACCTGTACCTTGAGCATTAGAACCGTCACCAATAACAAAGATACTACTATCTTCTGGAATTGAGAAATCGCTTCCAACAACAACTCTTTTTTTAACATCAGTTGAAAGTGAGCCAAAAGATTCACTTATCTTTGTTCCAGCCGTCCAAATAACTGTGGCCGAATCCATAGTGATGCCACTAGCCGTAATTTCATTTAGCTCTTGTTCTTGCAGAGTTCTATTGGTATATATATTTACCTTAAGTTTCCGCAATCTCGCTTCAGCCTTCTTTGATACTGCTTCAGGTAAAGTTGGTAGCAAACGAGAGTTTGCTTCAATAAGATCAATCGTCACAAAACTTGGATCAATATGATATCTTTTGGTCATCCTACGTAAATAGGTCGTAATGTCTCCTGCCAACTCCACTCCTGAAGGTCCGCCCCCAACTACTGTCACATGAAAACGATTAACTAATTCATCTTTTGAAACATCTTTTGATTTTTGTAAGAGATCCAAAAGATGTTGCTTGAGAGCCAAAGCTTCCTGCGCTGACTTAAATGAAAAAGCAAACTCTTTGATTCCTGGAATATTAAAATAATTTGTCTCACTTCCCATAGCAAGTACGAGATAATCATAAGAGAAAGTCTGACCATCATAAAGACTGACTTCTTTCTTAGTTTTATCATAAGAGTGATATGTCCCTTCTATAACAGAAACATTCCCTTTTTTAAAAATCTGGTTATAAGGCACACAAACTTCAATAGCTAAAGCTCCAGTCACCAATTTATAGAGCGCTGAGTAGTACTCAAAATAAGGATTTTTGGTTATCAAAACAACCTCAATGTTTTTGTTTTTTGAGAGACACTTTGCAGTCTCAATACCACCAAACCCTCCACCAACAATTACGACTTTTGTCTGTTTGTCTGTATCCATGGTTGTCATTATAGCATTTAGAAACTTTTAGGCTCATAGGACCCTATTTTGTATAGCTCTTTTAGTCGTGTATACTTGTAATATAAGGCCTTTATGGTCGTCACAAAGAATGAAAGGTTCTATGAACACAGAAAACGAAAATCAAGCCTTATTTTCCAAGCTATTTGAGGAGTACCAAGACGCTATTTTCCGTTTTGTCTTCTTTCGGGTTAGTAATCGAAGCATTGCCCTAGACTTGACCCAGGACACTTTTATAAGACTTTGGGGGTACTTGATCAAAGGGGGTAAGATTGATCACGAACAAGCTTTTCTATATCGTATCGCTAAAAATGCAGTCATCGACTACTACAAAAAGAGTAAGAGTTCTTCTCTAGATAGTTTGATCGAAGGAGGTTACGAACCAGAAACAAATACTCATACTGATGAGATTTTCAGAAATGATGACATTAAGATGATTCAAGGTCTACTTGACGAAGTTGATGAGGAAAGCAAGCAAATTATTTTCTTAAGATATACCGAAGAAAAACCTATCGAAGAAATTGCTCAGTTGTATGGGAAAACAACAAATGCTATGACGGTACGTATTCATAGAATTATCCAAAAACTAAAAAGTCGATACAACGAGACACAATATGATTGATAAAAAAATTGAACAACTGAAGATGCTGAAGAACATAACCCTTACTCAAGAAGAAAAAGGTGTTCTTCGTGCATCTGTTGCTCGAGGTATTCAAATCACTCGGCAAACTCCAGTAGTTTCTATTTTTCATCGTAGTGTCCAACACGGACTACGTATTGGTCTTTCAACATTCCTTTTTATAGTTTTTGTTGGGGGCAGTGTTTCAGTTGTTGCCGACAACTCCCTTCCTGGAGACCCTCTCTATTCTTTTAAAATCAATGTTAATGAAGAAGTTAAAGGCGCTTTCCTAAAAACTACTGAAGATAAACTTTCATGGCAAAAAACTCGTATTGATAATCGTCTCAATGAAATTAAAACTCTTGCTGCTTCAAATACATTGACTAAAGCAAAGCAAGAAACTGCTCAAAGAGCACTAAATATTCATATTGAAGCTTTTTCAAAAGAACTTGGAACACTCTCAGATGATGAGCCTAATAAAGCACTAGAAGTAACAGCAGATCTCGAAAAAAGTCTTAAAGTTCAAAAAGAAGATCTAAAACAATACATCTCTGAAAACAATGACGAGGATAAAGAAAATGCCTTAAAAGCAGTAGATGATACTCTCAAAAAAGTTTCTGACCAAGAAGTTAAAATAATTTCAAAAGAAGTTAGCCAACTAGAAACTGAACTTAGTGAAGTCCCAGAAACCGCTGGCTCAGAAGAATTAGAAGAAGCCACTACTCCTCCTGTTTTACCTTAAATCTCTCTAGGGTTACAAATAGACCTATAACTAACAAAAGTACTCCACCAAAGATAAAAATCTTTATGTTGGGGTTTTTTGTTTTTTCGTTTCTTTCCAGCGGTAAATTACTCTCGACCGCAGATTCAGCCGAAGCAGTAGTGTCTTTAAAAATGACCTGTCTTTGTATTAGCGGAACTGACTGTTGAGCAGACACTGATTCACCCTTTACCATTTCAGTTGCAATTTTTGTTCTCTCTGGTGTCTCTAAACTAGCTTTTTTATAATCTGACTCACCCAAGTCAAAAGCACTAAGAGGCATAACTATAGTTTGCTTTGAACCAACAATTGTAAACGGCGGGAGTTCTATAATTTTGTCAGGAAGTACAATAACCCAACCCGATAAATCGACAGGGGTATTATCTGTATTTGTAAACTGAAAACCTTTATCAGGAATAACATTAAAAATAATTTTTGGGTCGACAACTATTCGTTCGATAGATTTTGATAAAACCGCTTTCTTGTCATAGTGAGTTGTATAGTAGGCAAATGAAATAGTATAAGTTCCTGGATATTTATATGAATGTTTTATACTACTTGGAGAATTTGATTTATAGATAGCTCCGTCACCCATATTCCATAAAAATAAGCCGTTATAAACTTCACCAGATTCCAAAAATGTTTTGGAATTATATTCTTCGGCTACGGTTGCATAAATTGTTTTAGGTAATGAGAGTTCTATTTTAGGTTCAAATTTTTTAGTGATGTATGTAGTTCCGGTTGGAGTCTCAGCCGGTGGTGCACCTCCTCCACCAGAAGATATTCCTGTCTTTGGTGTAGCTACAGCAGTGACCCATTTAGTGCCGTCCCACTGCATGGTCTTTTTTGTTTCAGCGTCACCTGCCGGCCAACCTGATAAAAAACTTAGTGTCTGAATTATAGACCCTTGACCGTCTTTAAGTACCAAATCTTCACCCGTATTTGAAAAACCACTTCCACCAAAAGTTCCAGACTCATCATTGACCCCCGGAACTGGGTCTGGGCTACTGGCAGTTGTTCGTTCAACAAGTAAATAACCATTGGCTGGAATAGTTTTGGTTAAAGTAAAAACAATTTGCGCCCCAGTATCTTCAAACAATTTCCAACCAACCAAATTAACTTCATCACTAGTATCATTATATAGTTCAAACCACTCACCAAACTGACTCTCTGTTGTTCCCATCCAGGCAATTTCTGTAATACGTACATCGGCCTCAGCTACCCTTATAGTCATCATGAGTACAAATATAGATATTGTGAAAATTCTTCTAATCATTATTCTACTCTAATATTTTTTGTAACTCTTCATGTGAGACTTCCCCAGTGGGTTGTTTTTGTACTTGTGGTTGCAGCTTTAGAGGAACAATATCATTGACTAGTTTTACTGGAACGGACGAATCGGTAGACATAGTTGCTTTCATCAGTGCTTCTTTTAATAGATTTCTATTGGCCTCTGTTGCTCCTCTCTCCGCATGTTTAACAGGAGGGATTGTTTCTCTAAGGGGTTTTTCACCAGTAAATGGCGCCCTATCTTCTCTAGGTTGAGGAGAGCTGTGGCTTTTTTGAGTGGGATTATCTAAAGAGTCCAGCATAGCTGAAAGTTTTGGGCTTGGTTTCTGTTCTTCATTAACAGAAACCTCAACCTTAACACTTGGAGCAATAAAAGGTTTTATGTATTCTTTTTTTACAAAAGGCTTAGGGGCTACCTTAACTTCCTCTACAGACAGAGTATCTTCTTCTGTATTAAGCTCCAAAATTTTTTTGAATGGAGTATGGTGTTTGACCTCTTCTTTTGGTTTATGTGTGAAAGTTGGAGTAGTTTGAGTTTTTACATGAGGAACATAAGGCTTTTTCTCAACGTCTTTGGAGAAACTACTAGTGACAATGGGATCCTTGCCAAACCATTCTTTAATATTGGTTTCGACCAACTCTTTAGGTTTAGCAAAATGTTCGCGAGTCCATTCGATAACATCGTTTCGATATGAAATATCTGGACGTGGAATTGGGGCAATTGTTTTGGCGGAAAATGGTTGAGAGCCAATATCGTTGATCATTAAAGACAAATAGATCTGTGCCATACCGAGGTTTATCAAATCATTGGCCGTAAATTGAGGAGCATAAACTTTCTCCAAAATTTCAGCATCGAGAGGTCCCACGCGGAAAGATAAACTAGTTCCAACGTTCCCAAAAACTGCATCTCGAACTGGTTCTTCCATTTGAGCAATATATTGGTGGGCAATAATAAGGGCTAACTTATATTTACGAGCTTCGGAAAGAATGTTGGCAAAAGATTCGTTGGCAAAAGATTGAAATTCGTCGACATAAAAATAAAAACTTGGTAGATCTGCCATACGAGCATAAGAAACATCTGCCCGACTCATAGCGGCAATATATATCTTGGTAATGATCATCGAGCCAAGAAGGCTAGTATTCTGCTCTCCAATACGCCCTTTAGATAAGTTTACAATCAATATTTTTTGATTATCCATAATATCACGAACATCAAAACTAGACTTTGGTTGGCCAACAATATTTCGTACTAGTGGATTGGCGGTAAATTGACCAATCTTATTTTGAATAGCCGCTCCAGCTTCTTGCATATAACGTTCACCATACTTCTCAAACTCATCAGTCCAAAAAGATTTAACTGACGGATCAGAAATATTGGCCACAACTTTTTTACGAAAATCTTTATCGGAGAGCATACGGTTAACCCCAAGCAAAGTAGCATCCGGGTACTCTAGTAGAGCTAAAAGAATATTGTTTAAAATATATTCCATACGAGCACTCCAAGCGTCAACCCAAATCTTTTTGAAGGTACTCATCAGTCCTGAGGCCACAAAGTGGCGCTTGTCCGCTCCAACGTCTTCGAGCATGTTAAAGGATACCGGATGGTCAAGATCAAAAGGAGCAAAATAAACCACATCCTTTATTCGATCCTCAGGAATATAGTCGAGCATTTTCTCAGCAAAAGAGCCGTGGGGGTCAAGTACGGCCACGCCTTGACCATTTTGGATATCTTGGATAGCCATGTTTTCTAGAAGCGTAGATTTACCAACACCGGACTTACCAACCACGTACATGTGTCGAGTGCGGTCGCGACTTTTTATACCAAAACGTGTTTGGCCATTACGAAAATTGGTTTCAGCAAAATAGGTAACGTGTTCTGGGTCGTACGGTACTTTCATATACATTATTATAGCAGAATTTTGCTATACCTAGGACTTGAGGTTGGCGCGACTCCACTCGTACAGAACAATAGAAGCAGCTGTGGCAGCATTTAGTGATTCACAATTTGGGTTCATAGGTATAGAGAGTTTTATATCACATAGTTCCAAAGTCTTTTCTCTGATGCCAGTTGATTCATTCCCAACAATAAAAAGTGTCGGGGTATCAAACTCTGCTTTGGAAAGTGTTGCCTGACCATTCATAGCCAAGCCATATGACC
>JANNRS010000045.1:0-30872 GCA_031401615.1 Minisyncoccota bacterium
TGCTCGGGAGCAGGCTGGCCTTGTTGTATATCATTTTTGGGTTGAGAGGTTTCCATAATTAACGAAATAATGATTTCATTGTACCCCAAAACTTTCCTATAGGTGATTTGTAGACTCTCTTACAATTATTTACACAATAAGTATGTCCTCGTTTATGTACTTGGGCATTTTCACAGTTAGCACAAATGATGAACTGGCCGTTACAACCAAACTCTCGGCAATCAACAATATTCTCTGATGGGGCGCCACAACCTTCGCAGACACCAATGATTTTATGTTTTGGATCATCGGTATAAAATCCCATTGCAACTCGTCCGTCAAAGACATAGAGTTTTCCTTCAAAATCTTCATTTGGATATTTCTCCATATAAGAAACAATTCCCCCATCGAGTTGGTACACATCAGTAAACCCTTGGGTCAAAAGATACCCACTCGCCTTTTCACAACGCACTCCACCAGTACAGACAGTGAGGACTGTTTTGTCTTTCAAATGATCAATCATTTTCATCAACTTTGGAAGATCACGGAAATTTTCCATTGGCGGGCAAATAGATCCAGCAAACTGACCAACTGCATGTTCGTAGGCGTTACGCATATCAACAATATAGAAATCTTTCTTGTTAGCAATCCATTTATGGAGCTCTTCTGGAGCCAAATGAATCCCTGTTGTTTCATTTGGGTCAACATCGCAAGTACCTAAGTGAAGGGAAACTATTTCCGAACGAACCTTAACTGAAAGTCTTGGAAAAGCATTCCCTGTCCCCTCTGAGCGTTTCATATGAATATTCAAAAATCGACTATCCTTTTCAAGTTCTGTAATAAAAGTTTCAGTATCTTCTGTTTTCCCTTCAAGGGTAATGTTTAAACCTTCATTAGCAACAATTAATCGCCCTTTCAAACCAAACTTTTTACAAAGCTCTGTTAGCCAGACTTTCACTGCTTCTGGGTCAGCAATGTGAACGTATTTATAGAAAAGCAGGATTTGATAGTTATCGATCATATATACAGACTACCAGAAAATGCTTATTTTTCAACAATTATGCCCTTTCCCCGACTTGCTGCCGCCACATAGCATGATAAAGGCCATTTTTTTCTAACAGTTCAGCGTGTGTTCCAGACTCAGCTACTTTTCCTTTTTCTAATACGTATATTTGATCGGCATGCATAATGGTTGAGAGTCTATGAGCAATCAAGATAGTTAGAAGCTCGGTACTTCCTTTTGAAAGACCTCGTACTGTTTTGGTAATTTCTTCTTCAGTAATAGAGTCTAGTGACGATGTCGCTTCATCAAAGACCAAGATGCTTGGGGCACGCAGTAGTGCTCGAGCAATAGAGAGTCGTTGTTTTTCTCCACCTGAGATTTTCACCCCACCTTCTCCAATCATTGTATCGATTCCTTTTTCTGCTCGAGCCAAGAGACTGTCGGCGGCACTTTTGTGCAAAACATCTAGTATTTGCTCATCAGTTGCAAGCGGATTAACAAATAATAAATTTTCTTTGATAGTACCAGCAAAGAGCTGGGTGTCTTGAGTCACAAACCCGATTTGAGATCGCAGCTCTTCCAGGTTGATATCATTGCTTATAATATTGTTATAAAGTATCTTCCCAGAAAATGGTTGGTAGAGACCGACTAAGAGTTTAACGAGGCTAGTTTTCCCAGAACCAGATGGCCCAACAAAGGCAACAGTCTCTCCTTTGTTGATTGAGAATGATATGTTCTCGAGTGCTTGATTGTTGGCACTTTTATAAGAAAAGGATACATCTTTAAAGTCCAAGGATGTCACTCTGACAAGGTGGGTTGGTTTTTCCGGGATGGCTTCTCTTGGAATATTCAAAATATCAGCAAAGCGCTTGAGTGAGACCTGAGCTTCACGATAGCTCGTAATAACATTACCGAGCTCGCCAAGAGGGCCAAAGACAAAGAAAGAATAAATATATAGTGAGAAAAATTGTCCAAAGGTGATAGTTTGTTTAAATACAAGATATAACAAGAAAAGTAAAATAACATTCGTCATCAAGTTCACTAGTGTCCCTTGCACAAATGAAATACTGCGAACATAACGAAGTTTTTTTAGTTCCAGTTTCAAAATTTTATCAGTGGTATTGTTTAGACGAGATATTTCTTGGTCTGCTAGCCCTAAACTCTTGACCAGTTCAATATTGCGAAGTGACTCTGTGGTTGAGCCGGCCAAAGCAGTAGTCTCGGCCACGATCAGAACTTGGACTTTTTTTAATTTTTTAGTTAGGAAATACCCAGTCCCGCCAATGATAGGAATGGTAATGGCATAAAGCACTGCTATCCCCCAATAAAGTGTCGAGGCGTATATAGAAACAAAGATAAAACCGATCAGAGAAATGAAAACTATGTTGATCAGCGCCGCCAAATATTTCTCAGCATCGGCACGGGCTTTTTGTAAAATACCGAGTGTCTCACCACTACGCTGATCTTCAAAAACTTCGTACGGCAAGGCGAGGGAATGTTTGACCCCGTCTTGGTACATATCAGCTCCAGAGCGTTGGGTGACCATGTTCAAATAATAGTCTTGAAAATTCTTGGCCACACGCGAAACAAATGTCACCCCGATAGCAATCAAAAGTAGCCCCCCTACTCCACTAAAAAATTCCGCCGAAGAGTACTCTGCAAATTTACTAGCATAATCATCTATTACATGCCGAAAAATAAGTGGCCCGATCAAAGTAAAAACTTGATTGACTAGTGCCAAGACCAAGACGAGCGTACAGAGTTTCCAATATTTTCTTAAGTAATCGTAAAGTATGTGCATAGTGGCAATATTATAGCAGAGTGGGTGTAGATAACGAGACCATAAATGAATGCGTATGTCGAGTCAGATTTTCCCATCTTGTTCGTCTTATAACTGTAGGGATCAAACCAGTAACAGTAATTAACCCCCTAAATATATATTATGAAAAACATATTAAAGACAATTACCGGTATTGCTCTTGCCATGATACTAATTGCGGTACCTGTATACGCAACAAATGATGACAATGAGCATGGTAATAACAAGCGAGAAGATCATAAACAAGAAGCTCACAATGTCGGATCAACACTTGAGGTGCATATCTATGACAGTGGTAGAGTCCTTGTCCGTGGTGCTAAAGTAACAACTGTAAATGGTACAAACATTTCAGCTGATACCCTCTTTGGTGGATCAAATATTTCTTGGCTAGTTGATGCCAGTGGCACACCAAAAGTTATTCGTCGTTACGGCGGAAACTCTTCTGTGTCAGAAATCCAGGTTGGTGACTACATCAGTTTCAATGGCGCACTTACTACAACTGGAGCACAATGGGGTGTCAAAGCTACCAGTATTAAAAACTGGTCTGTTCAAGTAAAGAACAGTTCATTTTCAGGAACTATCTCTAGTATCACCGGAACTTCTTTAGTACTTCTAACTGAAGGAGGTAAGTCTATCACCATTAACACAGATGCAAATACTAAGATCACCAAAGGTGATGCACTTATAGCTTTTGCTAGCTTAGTAGTTGGAGATAAAGTTTCTAAAACTGAAGGGTTGTATAACAACAATACAAATATCTTAATGGCCAAAACTATCAGGCTATATGTAAACCCTGTTCTTAACAAAAGAACTTTCGAGGGAAAATTAACTTCAACAATCGGAGCTCTTCCACCAACAACATTTACCTTTGACTCAGAGGGTAAGACTTATACAGTCAATGTTCCGGTTGGAATCTCTATCTTAAATAAAGATTGGCTACAAATACCTATTACCTCATTTGTCCAAGGAGATACTGTGAGAGTCTATGGGCAAGTCCAAGCTTCAAACACTTCTATGATTGACGCAACTGTCGTACGAAACGCTAGTAGATAAATCTATAATCTAGTAAATAAAAAACTCTCCGCCAGCTGGCGGAGAGTTTTTTATTTCAATTATTTCTTTTCAACCAGCTCAGTCAGGCGGGCAATCATTTTGTTTTGATTTTCCAAATGTTGAAGAACGATTTCAATTTCTTTTTCAGACTTTCTATTTACTTGAAAATCGGCTTCAGCTCGAAGCTCGGCATGGCGGGCTTGGATATTTTGACCAATCATAATAAGTGGCAAAAGCAACATCTGTATCATGTTTGAAATAAAGAGCCAAAGTACAAAAGCTGGACGGGTATCAAAGACTAGCTCATCCGGAGCAAAAATGTTCCACCCAAGCCAAGCGACTGTCCAAATAAAAATGATTAAGAAAAATCCCATACTGCCTACGTGGTCAGTAATCCATAAAGCTAGTCGATCAATGGAATTAAGATTCTCTTTTTGTCTTTGGTTTACATCAACAATAGGATTTCTAGTTCTGCGCAACTCTTCAACAGACGGGATACTTTTTTGTTCTTCATTCATATAAATGAAGTATACACCCACATATTCTAATCAGCCCTAGATTCTAAGGAGATTTTCTGGTATAACAGACAAGCAACCTTTTTTGTTAAAACTTAGAAGGTCACATGGGGATTATGGTGTAACGGTTAACACGGAGGTTTGTGGAACCTTCGATTCGGGTTCGATTCCCGATAGTCCCCCAATAATTTATAGAGATTTTTGGGCGCTATGCTTGTTAGTGATATATCTCTCCATAACTTGTGAGCCAACGATAACACATAACAGTAGTATCCCGTAACCAACTACTGCTGTTTGAAAATCAATATTTATTTTTCGTAGTGACCCCAAGAAAAAAGCTACGTACCAAGAGGTGAAAGATATGCCCCCAAGGGCAAAAGCTACACGACGAAAACGTCTGGCTGGAGGATTGCCTTCAAAAGATAACCGGCGCATATGTGGAGAGACAATCATATTTAAGAGTATGCCGTTAATAATAACAACACCAACGACAACTACTTTTAATAAGAACTTTGAAGAGACATCGAGGCGTGCTTGTTCTGGTAAATATAGAGCAATACCGCTAATAACCAATATGGCTAAGCCTACCCAAATAACATTTGTCAGAGTATCCATCATTTCTTTTTCTTCAGAAGAAATGATGTTGTCTTTCAAAAACCTAAAGAAAAATATATCCGTCAATGTCGCTGACCCAAGTCCTAAAATAAAGCCAATATTGTGAACTACCACCCACCAAACTTTTTGTGACGTCAACATTGGATAAATAATGTCAAATGGTAAATTACATAAACTTCCAATTAAAACAAAATTAGTCAAAGCTATGCCGAGACACCAAGTACACCAACTTTTAACAACAAAAGCTTGTAGACCTATCAAATATACAGAGAATAATCCCCCCAACAACAGCAAGAAAAATAATATATACAAGATGGCGCCATTTATTACAGTGCTAGAGATAAGTAGGTAGAGTAAGAAAGAAACCAAGAAAAAATAGATCAAGCCGAGGCTTTCATTTGAGATACCGAGAGTCTTGCCAAAACGACTGTGTAAAACGATATTGCATGGCTGTTCTCTTGGGCAAGCTAGTTTTTGATGACGCCTCTTTTTTATATAGATATAAGCACAGATAAATACCCCAACAAGACAAGCTACGAAAGCGATAATAATAGACATTGAGAGTATTATAGCGCAAAAACTCCTTTCGGAGTTTTTCTAGTGCCCGGGACAGGACTTGAACCTGCACACCTTACGGCTTATCCACCTCAAGGATAAATGTCTACCAATTTCAACACCCGGGCGTGGCTTTACTATAACAAATCTGACTCTCTAAGCAAGAACTCCGACATGCGGAGTTCTTGTACTATGATACTACTTCTTCTGAGGCAACTTCTTCTTGTTCCATTTCTTCTGGTAGAGCTTTTCCGAGTAAGATAGCTTTCATTTTTCGGCGAATTTCTTTAACTGCCTTGTCTCTTATGTAGTAGAGCTTACTTCGGCGAGTCTTAGTCTTCTTCGTCACCTCGATCTTATCTACCATCGGAGAATAAAGTGGGAATACACGCTCTACCCCAACACCGTTACTAACCTTTCGAACAGTAAAAGTAGCTGAGGGACTAGTTCCGTGTTTTCTAGCTAGAACAATACCTTCAAATGCTTGAAGACGGTATTTACCTTTATCTTGGATTTTTGACCAAACACGAACACTGTCACCTGAGTTAAAATCAAGCTTTTTACGTGCTTCTGTATCAATAGTGGTGAATTCCATATAGGACGCAACTGTATCATATTTGGACATACCGAGCAAGGGCAAACTCAAAGTCTGATGGATATGGAGCTTCTACTGCAATCTCCTCCCCTGCTTGGTCTAAAAAGCTTATTTTGCGAGCATGGAGAGCTACCCGTGAGAAACCCAGTGCCTGTGGTTTGGTGGGCGCATAAAGAGAGTCAGAGACTATTGGTCGTTGTAAGTGCTTCATGTGGACACGCAACTGGTGAGTCCGCCCAGTCTTTGGGAAAAGATGCATTAATGAAAACAGCTCTTTATTTTCATCTTCAAATGAATGCGCTACCTGCCATTTTGTTATCGCTTCCCTTTCTTCTCCCCGAGTACCGCGTCCCGCCTGCCATCGCCTAAAGTCTCCAGAACTACGTCCTATAGGTGCATCAACTATTCCAGAATTTTCCTTAAAGTGCCCCCATACAAAAGCATGATATTCTTTTTGGATTTTATGATCTTTAAATTGTTGCTTAAAAAACTCAAAAGTTTTTTGATTTTTAACAATAACCATCACACCGGAAGTTTCTCGATCTAAACGGTGCACTATACCTGGACGATCAAGACTTTTACCGTCCACAAGCATTGGTTCGCCTACTCCTGATATCTCTGGTCGTTCTTTTAAAATCAGATCTACCAATGTCGACTCATCAGTCTTCCCATCACCATGGACAACAAGCCCTGCTGGTTTATTAATGAGCATATAGTTGTCATTTTCTAGTAGAATATCCATATAAAAATATACTAACACAAAAGAGCCTTAGTCTTGAAAAAGAAGAGTAAATAAGCTACAGTACTCTATGCGCAGTATTGCGCTCTTAGCTCAGTGGTAGAGCAGCGCTTTTACACAGCGAAGGTCGGGGGTTCAAATCCCTCAGGGCGCACACCGAGACCCACTTGCTCCCGTAGTTAAATGGATATAACTGCGGACTTCTAAGCCGTTATTGTAGGTTCGATTCCTACCGGGAGCACAAACATTAATTAATTTCAGTACTTATATCTGGAGCAACAACCCCTTCTCTCGCAGAAACCGCTTCTTCGGCTTTCAAGATAGCTTTTTCTATTTTTCTAATCTGGCTAGTATTTGTATCAAACTTGGGAAGAACCTCAGCATCAAGCTTCCTTAAAGAATTAACAAAAAACAAAGTGAAGAAAACGATCTCGATAATAATAACTAGCAAGAAGAAAGTCATAAAGAAAAGCATAAAACGATGAGGATTTATCCTTCCGTCTTTTTTATGTTTTGGAACATTTGATTTTTTAAAAAGTTTAATATTCATAATTTAAAAACTCAATATCTCTATTGTAGCAGTAGCTTGCCAGGGTTTGTCACGTGGAGTAGCTGGCAACTTTATCTTATTTTCAGAAACTGTTCCCTCTTCAACCAATGCTATTTGTCCTACTTGGTCAGAGAAGAGAGACAATTTAAGAAAGTTAACCTGAAATGCTTGGTGTTGCATTTTATCTAAAAGTGACTGTATCTGAGAATATGATCCTTTAATATTAAAATCAATCAAAAGCTTCTTCTTTTCATCTACTACCGGTGTTTGTACACTGGTTATTTCAAAACTTGTAACATTATTCTCGGCTAATTTTTCAAATGTTGAAAGTAGAGTTGGAACATTACTACTAGTGATGACCTTGGATTCTAGTGTTGCCATTCTTTCTTCAAAAGACTTAAGCTTAACGACTTCATCTGCAAATTCTTTTTTATTTTTTTGATATGAGGCAATACGCTCTTTTATTTCTAGTACACGAGCTACCTTAGTATTCATTGAGGAAAAGAAAAAGATAATTCCAAACAAGACTACCCCCGCAATAACAATTAGGGCTATCAGGCTAACAATGTGTTTTTTAAAAATAGTATTCATAATTTTATTTAAATAATATTTTAAGTTTAAATAAACTATTTTTACTTTTTACAAAGTTAGAGACAGGGCTATCTACTGAGAGAATTTTTTCATTGGATTCAAGACTTCTGATAAACCCTTGAAGTATCTCCCTAGAATCTGTAATGCCAAAAACTTCAAGAGAATTAGTTTCTTGTAAATTAAAGCGATCAACAACAATCCCTACTGGGGCTATAGATTTAATAAGCTCAACATAGTATGTTGGCTGAACAGTTGTAGGGATTGAGAGCTTTGCTTGCACATTTTGAGCTCGATTTTCAAGACTAGCAATATCAACATCACTAGCTATGTCACCATCTTGCTCTAAAGTTTTAATCTGGTTTATAGCAAGAGAAGATCGTGAATTTATAGTTATAAAAGTTGGAAACAAAAGCGTGCCCGCAATTATAAAAATGACAACAACTGCACCGGCAGTAGTCGAAGCTAGCCTAATAGATCTAATCTTTTCAATACTTTTCTTTTCTTTATAAGGAAGTAAATTAATCATAAATATAATCAGCTAAAGAAAGTCCGATAGCTGTCACATAGCTCATAGAGGTTTCATAGTGCATCTCTGGTATGACATCTTCCAACGAAAAACAGTTTACCCAAGGATCTACTTGAACGACCTTTAATTTTAAACTGGTGCTTAGATAGTCTCCCAAACCTCGTAAGTTGCTATGACCACCACATAAATAAATAGTATCGATCGGTGGGAAGGATCCCATTTGATTTTTCTTTTCATGCCAATAAACATAACGACGATTGATCTCATCTTTTAGAACCGAAATACCGTTGACCAATATTGGAAAAATATTGTTGTGTTCCCCGACTGAAGTAAGCCCATATTCACGTTTGAGGCCTTCGGCTTCTTCAAGTGGAATATTAAGCTCTTTAGCCAAGCTCTGGGTCAAGACTTTGCCTCCAAAGTCTAGGGTTGCCGTAACAATAGCTGTCTTATTGGTTACGATGGTAATACCTGTACAGGTGGCACCAAAATCAACAATCATACAAGACCCTGAGTCTCTAGGTGAGAGGATTGCTCGAGAGATAGCTTGGCCTTCAAGTTCAAAACTAACTGGAATAATACCAGCAGAGAAAAAAGCATTAAAATAATTTATGGCAACTATTTCAGGTAAAGCCACCACTTGGACAATAATATTTTTATCAGTAATACCTAAAATGTGATAATCAAAAACTGTTTCGATCGCCTTTAACGGAATATTATCTTCGATCAAAACATCGATAGCTCCCCGAATATCCTTCGAAGCACTTAAGTCTAAGGAAAGGGTAAAAGAATAAACTTGAGATTCGGGAATAGAAACACGAACATATTTGAGTTTATGTTCTTTCTGAACATCTTTGAGAAAATTGGTAAATTTTTGCGAGTCAACAATTCGTCCACCCTTCATACATCCCTCCGGAATAGCACTTTGAGCAAAACGTCTTGGGATTAACCCCTTTGGCTTCACCTCAAGATCAACAAAACGCATAGTGGCATCAGAAAAATCAAGTCCAACAGTTGGTACTGTTACAAATGATGGTGTTGGAAATAGCCGACTAAGAATATTCACTACTGTAGTATACGAAATTGTAGCGTATAAGACTATATCAAAAGCTATCTCACGCGTGCTCCAGGAGGAACCTCCTTCTCTGGTATTAAAAAAACTGGTTCTCCGTCTATTCCATCCACCGCCATGAGCATCCCTTGTGACTCTAGGCCTATCATTTTTCTTGGAGCTAGATTCACAACAAAGAGTAACTTTTTCCCTACTAAAACTTCAGGTTCATACCACTTATGTATTCCAGAGAGTATTTGTCTAGGGTTTTCATCTCCAAAGTCGAGCATGAGGCGAATGAGCTTTTCAGACCCCTCAACTGCCTCTGCCGAAAGCACAACCCCGATACGAGCCTCAAGCTTGGCGAATTCATCTATTGTTAGATAATCTGGTTTTATTTCTTCTACTATTTTTTCTGGTTCTTCCATAATTTGATTCTAATCTATTTCTTCTGTTTATCAAGAAAACGTTGGAGAATCACAGCAGCAGCACTGTCATCCCGGCTTCCTTTTTTGGTTTGATATCGATGAGCCTCAACAGAAGAAAAGTCCTCACGCACAAAAAATATAGGAACTGATATTTTTGATTCCAATTTTTTAGCAAAAGACCTTGTTTCTGACACAACATCATTTTGTTCCCCATTACTAGCTAGTGACTCTCCTATGACAATTACACCAATATCTTCAATTTGCATAAGAATAATGATGCGATCAATAGCCCCCTCGGTAGGAATTATTTCTTTAGGGAAAGCAAAAGATCCATCCTCGTCTGAGGTAGCCAGGCCGACTCGTTTTGTCCCATAATCAATACCTAGATATTTCATACCAACAAGAATAACACGTTATTTCGTTTAATTTGTGGTAGACTGGAGTAGTGCCTGAGAAATATAAGCGAAAACCAAATACATTTTGTAAAACATGTTCAAAACCAATATATAGAAGGCCAAATGAAGTAGAGATGAACAATGGCCGTGTATTTTGTAGCGCAACATGTTATGGTATCGCAAATAGAAAAGAGTCTCCTTGTGCAGTATGTGGAAAGCTAATACAAGCTAGTTTTAATAAAAAGACATGTAGTAGAAGCTGTGCTAATATACATCGAACCGGAATTAAGTATCTCTTAAATAGCCCAAAAGATAAAGTGAAATCAGTACGGGCACTTAAGTTCAAATTATTTGATATACGGGGCAAAATATGTGAGCGCTGTGGCTACACTAAATACGAGATACTGCAAGTTCATCATAAAAATAGAAAAAGAGATGATAATCGTTTAGATAATTTAGAGCTTGTTTGCCCTAACTGTCATTACGAAGAACATCTCATTAGAAAATAATAGCTGGGAGGCGTGGCAGAGTGGTCTATCGCGCTTGTCTTGAAAACAAGAGTCCTGCAAGGGACCGTGAGTTCGAATCTCACCGCCTCCTCAATTTTTCGAAAAGGGTTTCTGAACGCAAATCTGGGTCGGCGCGAAGCGCCGATGGCAAATACATCACCAAAAATTAAAATTTGTTATACTATCTCAATATGAATAAAAAAATGCAAGGATTTATGGACTTTATTAGAACTCAAGGAGTAGTTGGATTGGCTGTTGGGTTTATTCTCGGCGGCGCTGTTTCAAAAATGGTCTCTTCTTTAGTTGATAACATCATTAACCCCCTTGTTGGAGCCCTACTCGGCAAGGTAGACCTCGTTGACAAAGCCTTTAATATTGGAAGTGTGTCTCTCAAGTACGGAGCATTTATTTCAACACTTGTAGATTTTATCATCATTGCCGCAGTTGTTTATTTTGGAGTCAAAGCGCTTGGACTCGATAAACTTGATAAAAAAACAGAATAACTTACAAATAACTTTTAAATGAAAAAGCCTCCAGTTGGAGGCTTTTTCATGGTACAATTTTGATATGAATAGTATTACTTGGAAAACTATGGAATTCGAAAAGAAAGACCGCCATCCTGACTGGCTTTGGACTGTTGGCTTGGTCTCTGTGCTCGGAGCTGTCCTTTGCTTTTTCTATGGCAATATTTTCTTTGGTATTTTTCTGATCATTGCTGGAGCGGTGGTGATCATGTATGCCCTTCAGCATCCAAAGGAACTAGAGATCACAATAAATGAATCTGGAGTGAAAATAAATGAGATGCTAATTGAATACAAGTCTATTCCCTCTTTTTGGCTTGACGAAAATGGGAAAGAAGATAAGCTGTTACTGCTCGTTAAAAGCTCTTTTGTTCCAATGCTTTCATTTCACTTATCAGGAGTAAAAGCTCAAGACATCAGAGAGCTTTTGAGTAAGTTCACAAAGGAAGAAGAGATGCGTGAATCTCGTAGTATCGCCCTCTTTGATCGCCTTGGTTTCTAAATATATCCTCTCGTCGTTCAATGGATAGGACGTAACTTTGCGGAAGTTATGATGTAGGTTCGATTCCTACCGAGAGGACAATAACAAAAAAGTTTGGCTTAACGCCGGGCTTTTTTGTTATATGACTTTCGACAGTAGGAATCGAGCTCGGAGTGGGGTCGGGAGAACATCTGGTCTCCCGTGGAGGAAGACAGCGAAGCGTTGGAAAACCGTGGGTTTCCAAAGAGTGAGATAGCGCAGCGTCCTACCGTTCTAAAAACGCTCGAGTCGGTGCCCAGACCTTTTGCTGGAGCAAAAGAGTCGAGGGAGATAAGTGAAACGGTCCTACCGAGTGCTATACTTTAAAAAACTCCAAGACATGGAAAGGTTAATAATAAAAACAAGAAATAAAACAACTGTGGTATCTCCTCCTACACTAACCCCATTTGTATCTAAAGAGAAACGCTGGGAGACCCAAGCAAAAGCTATTAGCTCAAAAAGAGAGGAAGCTTATGGGTTACTACTCATTAAAAATCGTCAAAAATGAAACCTAACCTCTTCGGAGGTTTTTTTATTTTCCCACCCAATCCTTTAGCTCCTCATACTTCACTTCCCCACAAAGCCACTTCTTGGTTTGGTCATCGTAATAAAAAGGTAAACCGCCACAGCCGTCATCGTTATCAAACTTTTTGACTAAAGCCATATTTTCTTTGTTGTGCCAGACTTCTTTTCGCACGATTTTTATTTCTGGAAACTCTTTCATGAGCTTATCAGTCAGCTTTAACATCTTCTGGCAATGCGGGCATTCTTCTCCATAAAATTCGTATAACATTAACATAGTATACCCAACACGACACAAATTACGAATAGCAACAACGAATGACACAAATAAAACCGCAACTAGTGTGGTTCATTCGTGTCATTCGCTTATATTAGTGTATTGGTGTCGTGCTTGATTATTTTTCCTTAGAGATTCTTGAAAGCAGACTCTTCTTTCTCGCAGCAGTATTCTTTTTGATAACTCCGCTTTTAACAGCTTTATCGATAGCACTGTAGCCCATAGGGACAGCAGCTTTAGCTTCCTTCCATTTCTTGGCTACTGCGAGCTTTGAAATAGCTTTAGTAGTTTCTCTCAAATTCTTTTTGGTGCGATCATTTACCGCCTTCTTTTTAAGTGAAGAACGGAGGGCTTTTTTGGCGTTTCTGGTGATTGGCATATGTGTGAAGGACTATAGCAAAAAAGAGTTATTACGGCAAGGGTTCTCTAAGAGCCTTTTCATTGAGTAGGTATCTTGTCAGCTTAGTACCACAAGCATAGGTACTGACTCCTAAATAAGAATTTAAGGCTTCAGTAGAAACTCCTTTTTCTATTTTTCTATATACGCGCTTTTTTGTATTAGTTCTTAGCACAACAACTCTCGGCAAAATAACATAACCAAGAAAATCAACACCTTGTCGTACCTTTCTGATTGAAAGCTTTTGTGGATGAAGTATTAAATCAACAGCCTCTAGTTTCTTCGTAATAAAAGCAACAATGCCCCGAGCTGACTCTCTGCTCCGAAGAATAAGTACAAAATCATCGCAATAACGAAAATAGTATCTAATACCAATATTTTGTTTTACAAACCAATCAAAATCGTTTAGGTAAATATTGGCAAAGAGTTGGCTAGTGACATTGCCAAGTGGTAAACCTTTTCCTTTTGTTTTCTCAAATGAAAATACAAGAAGTTCTATAAGCCATAAGGTGTCTTTATCAAAGTTATATTGGTTTATTTTTTCAATAAGTCTTTGGTGGCTTATTGAATCAAAGAATTTTCTAATATCACACTTCAGTACCCAAACTTCTTTCTTCCAGTTTTGTGTTTCTTTTGCTAGTGCTTTATATAGTGTTTTCACCCCTTTATGAATACCTTTTTGTTCTCTAGCTGAATACACTGAAGAAGAGAGTTTTTTCTCAACAATTGGATATAGCTTTTGAAACAATGCTTGATGTACCACTCTATCAAGTACCTGTGCTTTATGAATGTGTCGAAGTTTTGGATCTTTTACAAAAAATGACTGATACGGCATAGGTCTATATATTTTCAAGAGCAACAACTTGTGTATCTCAAATATGTTCTCTTCCAAGTGTAATTCAAAATCCTGTACATCGAGTTTTTTTGTTTTACCATTTCTAAATTTTCGCCAAGCTGTATAAATATTTGCTACACTACAAATCTCATGGAACAATCGCGCAGTATCACCCCCCCCCGAGAAACTATTCTCACTAGTTTGGTGCTTCATATTGCAAAAGTATACAAGACTATATACATAGTTGGTAATAAACTATCAAAAAGAGACAAGCTCGGTATCCACTCTGTCATAGAAGAATCTGTGTTGAAAATATTAACCTTTTCTATCAAAGCGACGTTTATCGAAAGCTCAAAAAAGCTCCCTTATTTAGAGGAAGTCAGGGTCACTATAGAATCTACAAAAATACTCATTCGTACTGAACACGAGCTCGGTATCATCTCTGAAAAAACGTACTTTATGCTTTCTCACCATTTAATAGAAGCCTCAAAAATGACAAATGGTTGGATTAAGTCTCTAAAAACAAAAACACTCTGATTGAGAGTGTTTTTGAAACATTTCTGAACGAGGACCGTTGTCGGAATTCTGCTTGTCACGATTGTTCCAGTTCAACTTGAACTTGTCATCATTGGAGTTACCGTTCATCACCTTGCCATCAGAGTCCAGGTTCGTTGCGCTCCACTCTTCCAATTCACCATAACGCGCGAGCATTACTGAGTTTCCCCGAGAGTATCGAGCAATGTGCTGCATCTAAATATGCACAAGGGAGCGCAAGCAATGTTTTATGTTGGCAAATTATTATCTTCTTCTATATTAAATAGATAAAGACTAATTTAACAGCCATATGCAGTATACAAAAAACACTCCGTTAAAAAACGAAGTGTTAAAGAAAAAAGAAATAAGATTAAAAAACGTCTACTTCACGAGGACCGCTGACGGAATGCTGCCCGACACGAAAGTTCCAGATCAACTTGAACCAGTCACCATTGGAGAAACCGTTCATCACCCTGCCATCAGAGCCCAGGGTTGAAGTTCTTGTCCAGCCTTTTTTATCAAGCTTGGTTTTGAACTTCCACCACATAAACTGGTATGTCAGCATATATTCATTGATGGTCATATAATTTTTTCCATCAACTGAAAATTGGTCGTAGCTTTCACCAAGATGATCTTTATCTGGCTCATCACCTCCTTTGTGGCCAAAGGAATACAAAACTTTAGGTCTTGTTGGCTCATGAGCCTTACCGCCACTTCTCTTCGCATCAATGCTGTCATTGACATACTTTGAAGCAGACAGTTCCAGTTTTTTAAATTTTTCATAAATACCATCACTGGTCAGATTGCTCGGGTTCACCATAAAATGTGCCCAAGAATCTTTAAAAGCAATGTTGGAAAGGTCAACTGTCTGACCATACGTTTCAAAAAAGAATTTTTCAATATCTTTTTTGTACGCAGTTATTCGTACATCTTCTGTAGGTTCTACAACCTTGAGAGATTTACGAATATTTTTTCCAAGATTTGCCTTGTCGTCAAGTAATGCTTTTGCCTGACCAAATGTTTTTACTGATTTTAAGACTGTGGCAACTGTGAATCCAGCAATTTCTGCTTTTTGTTCTTCTGTTGCGGGGTCTGTCATACGGTTTCCCATAATTTGTTCCTCCTTTTTATTTTGTAATGTACAAAATCGTACTTATTTATATATTATACCATTTTTTGATAAAAGTCAAGAGCATCACTTCTGAAGCTTATTTGCTATGATTAAGCCATGATTGCCCGTATTTCTGGAATACTCTTAGAACAAAAGGATAAGGAACTCATCATCGATGTTGGTGGTATAGGCTACAGTGTCTCCACACCCCCTTGTAGCTTAGTTGTCGGGCAAAAAGTGACCCTTCATACGCATCAAGTTATAAAAGATGATGCTCACGAACTTTATGGTTTTCAAACTTCTGAAGAAAAAGATTTATTCAAAATACTTATCAGTGTCTCTGGTGTTGGACCTAGAACAGCGCTCCAAATGCTTACTCTATATACCCTCCCCGATCTAGTACGAATTATCAAAACAGGAGACGCTAAAGCTATAGCTCTTGTCCCTGGCATAGGCAAAAAAACATCTGAAAAAGTAGTTATAGACCTCAAAGATAAAGTTGATAACTTTGCGGTGTCAGAGCACCGAGCTAGTACTGATCTGGTTGAAGCCCTTATGTCACTCGGATATAAAGATGCACAAATACGAAATGTAGTTGGAGAAGTCGACGCAACTCTTCCTATCGAAAAACAGATCACTGAAGCTCTAAAAAGGATCCAAAAGTAAAATGCCTGAACTACCTGAAGTACAAACAACTGTTGACGGTATTAACCGACGAGCCAAAGGGCAAACAATAACCGATGTTTGGACTGATTTGGCTATTTCGACCCCTATCAAACAATTTATCGGAACCCTTAAGGAGGAGAAATTTTATAAATCATTTAAAAAGATAGTTATCGGTACAAAGATAATGAAAGCTGAGCGTCGAGCGAAAAATATACTTATTCATTTGGATAATGGCTATACAATTTTAGTCCACATGAAAATGACAGGACACATGATGTATGGAAAATATGATTTTGATAAGAAACAAAATAAGTGGATACCTCATAAAGATGAAAAAAATCAAGCCCTAAAAGATCCTTATAATCGTTTTGTGCATGTAGTTTTTTCTCTAAAACAAGGGTCACATCTAGTTTTATCCGATGTTCGAAAGTTTGCCAAAGTCACACTGATAAAAACTTCCGAACTTTTTGAGTCAGTTCACCTGAAACACCATGGGCCAGAACCGTTAAATAAAACTTTTATACTGGAAGATTTCAGACAGAGAATTGCCAAGAGGCCTAATGCACCAATAAAACTAGTATTACTGGATCCCAAAGTTGTCTCTGGTATTGGCAACATTTATGCCGATGAATTGCTTTGGGGAGCCGGCGTGCATCCACTTAGGTCAGTGAAAAAAATATCTGAAGTTGAATTTAAAAAAATGTTTACGGCAATGAAGTCTGTTCTCCAAAGGGGAATAGATTTTGGTGGGGATTCGATGAGTGATTATCGAGACATAGACGGCAAGAGAGGAAAATTCCAGAATGATCACAACGCTTATAGACTCACCGGAACTCTTTGTAAGAAAAAGAGCTGTAAAGGTAAAATAGAAAGAGTAACGGTCGGAGCTAGAAGCGCGCACTTCTGTAATAAGCACCAAAAGTAATTTGTACCAGGCAAGACCTAGTACAAATAGAGTACGTCGTGCGAGGTGATATAATTAACATATGGGAGAATTCAAATGGTTTCTATATGCCTTCGTTGGACTTTGGGTATTGTGGCTTGTCACCGGTGGACCAAGCCGTTATGAAAATCGCTCAAGACAACTACTGGAACAGCCTGCACCTATTGAAGGCGGGAGACCTTATAAAATTGAGGAGCTAAATATTCAGTAACTATCTATCGAGAATTCTAAAAAGCGCTACACCGCCAGCCACTGAAACATTCAATGATTCTTTGTCCCCCGCCATTGGTATTTCAGCAACAATATCAACTGCTTCTAATATTTCTTTTGGCAAACCGCCGACCTCATTACCTAGAATAAATACTGTTTTTTCTTTTGCTTGGATGGATTTGTAGTCTACAGACTCTGCCGACTGTTCGATAGCTACAATTTCATACCCTTCTTTTTTTAGATTTTCTATCAAAACAATAATGTCTTCATACATTTCCCAAGTAATACTTTTTTCCGCACCAAGAGCTGTCTTGGCAATATCACTACGGGCGCGACCAAAGCGGTCAGTCGGTGAGGGCGTTATACTACTTAAATATATCTTTGATATTCCAACAGCGTCAGCGGTACGAAACAGTGAGCCTACATTTTGAGCACTACGAATATCGTGGAGGACTAGGACGTGTCCCGTTTGAACCGCACCAATATTTGAGTTATTTATTTTATCAGTATTTTGCTTCATACTTAGGGTTTATTTACCAGAATAATAATGCTTTGCGGTTTCATGCGGGATTGCTTGCATATATCGCTCATGGTATAGTTTTTTTGCACTTTTGCAATATTTGTTTTACGCCTAAACCGTACTTTGTACGGTCGGCCGAACAATTTTTACAAAATTGTTTTAGGCGCTTATAGCTCAGCTGGTAGAGCAGCTCCCTCTTAAGGAGACGGTCGCAGGTTCGAATCCTGCTAAGCGCACATAATACAAAAGACACCAGCTGCTTGGTGTCTTTTGTATTATGTGCGGGCCGGAGCCATGTTGAGTAAAACGAAACAGGTGAGGCGGGGTCGCGAGCACTTAGTCCACGCAACTTGCAAAGCAAGTGAGTAGACTTAGTGACTTGTGACTACAAGTGCGCTTAGAGCAAAAGAGTCGAGGAAGAATCCTAATGCGCCCTAAAAAAACTAATAAATATGAAAGCAAGCATTACCCCAGCTACCAACCAATATATATGTTTCTTTTCTTTAACAACTTCTTTATGAGCAAACAAATGTTCAGCCACAATAAATACATAAGCTCCAAATGTTAGAGCATCGATGTAAGGTTCAAGACCTGCTGGAAGCTTCCCACCAACAACTCCCAAAAGCCAACCAAAAGTCATCCCTGCAAATGCTGGTAAAACAACTTTCCAAGCTCGAAATCCAAATTCTTTAAAGACGACTACCAGAGCCGACTGTCTAAAAATTTCATGAACAACAATACCGATAAGCACAGAAGTGAAAAAATATTTATTCCCGCTGGCATAAGTCGCATAAAGCGCAAAACCATCTACCAATGGGTGAAAGATGTTTACTGTAATTAGGGTAGCGCCAATAGATTTATCTAATTCACTATCCCCTTCGTGAGTGTGTCCATGGTGAAAATGTTCCCCTACTTTGCGAGCAAGCTATAAAACTACAAAGAACAGTATTAATGCAAAAATAGAAGCTGTAATGCTTTCAAATATATGGAGAACGAGACTGATAGCCAAGACGGCAATAGCGCCAATAACAAATGTTTGTATATACTTCACAGCAACAATTGTACCATTTGCCGTGGCGGGGCTTGCGAAAATTTTTATTACAGGGTAACGTATTATATATGATGAAAAAATTTATTCCTTGGATTATCGGCGTTATTGTTGTTGGAGGATTTGTGTCTTTACTTGTTGTTCAAGCTCAGAAGCCTGGTAAATATGACAACCTAGCGCAATGTATTAACGATAGCGGAGCAAAATTCTACGGCGCTTTCTGGTGTCCTCATTGCCAAGCAACTAAAGCTCTGTTCGGAAAGTCTGCTAAAAAACTACCTTATGTAGAGTGCTCAACTGCTGATGGTAAAAGTCAGCTACCTATCTGTACAGAAAAAGAGGTTAAGGGCTACCCAACTTGGATTTTCGCTGATGGCTCTATTCTTCAAGGAGAGCAAACATTACAATCACTAGCAGACAAAACAAATTGTCCGTTGAACTAACATGTTTACGACATTAATCGCCGTTGGTGTTGTTGCTCTACAAATCGCTATAGTGGTATTTGTGATTCTCTGGGTTACAAAATCTCCACTTCTAGAAAAAATTTACCAGGGTACTCATATTGTTATTCCTATTATTTTTATTGGCTCAGCGTTGGCTAGCCTTGTCTATGAAATAGCTTTTGGCTTTGAACCATGTCTTTTATGTTGGTATCAACGCATTGCTATTTTTGGTGTAGCGATACTTTCTTTAACTGGTGACTTTAGAAAAAATATTTTACTCCAAAAACAAGTGCTAATATTTTCAGCACTCGGTCTTTTAGTCGCAATACTGCATAACTATATTGATCTTGTACCAACAGGCCTTGATCTTTGCGGTACTGGACCTTCGTGTCTAAAGCGCTATGTCTATGAATTTGGCTATATTACTATTCCTATGGCTTCTCTTACTACATTACTTACTGGAACTATTTTGTCAGCTTTCGCTCTTAAATATAAAAACTCTTCTACTGTTCTAAAATGACTTTCTCTATAGCTAACTCGAGAGGAAAACCCTTTTGCCAAGCTGTTTTGTGAGCTTTCATAAAAGCGCTATACATATTTTTAAAAGCCTGATTTTTTGGAGCAGCTTCAATGAGTTGACGAAGTTTCCAATATAAAATACCGACAATAGCTTCAACAGGGTGTTCCTCTAATGTCTTCCTATATGCGAGCCAGCGATCTTTTTTACTTTTTGAAGTAATAGCATTTGTAACACCCCAAATAGTTGTCTGCTTAGCTAGAGATTTTTCTGGCTTGTCTAAGTGAACTATAACTCCGGCTTTTTCAAGAGTTTTTAAAAATGATATTGGCAAAGAACGCTCTTCCAATAAAAAAAATGTTGGACTAGCTATTAGTGTTTTAAGTAGTTCTCTATTTAACTGATCTTCATTTTGTTCTAATAAATATCTCGCGTGGACAACAGGTGAAGACAGAGAGAAAAGAGACGGAAAAGCGTATTGCTCTAAAAGAGAGATATCACAGTTCATATCATCAAGAAAAATAACATCATCAATGTCTTTTGCTAAAAGTGTATTTCTTTTTTTGATGCGAGCCTCAACATCGGTACCGATAATGATCTGGAGCATATTACATTACTTTAGGAACAGAAGATTTATATTCTTGATATGGTTGTCCGTATTTAGACTCCAAAATAGATTCATGTTTTCTGAAAAAGACGTTTGAAATGATATAAGCCAGACCTGTAGCAATAAAAAGTGTCCCAGCTTGAGTAACCAGTGTGTAACCTCCAACCAAGATAACCAAACCTAGTTGTGTTGGGTTGCGTAGAAATTTATAAGGACCTTTGTTGAATTTTAACTCCCCTGTTTGTTTTTTTATAATTTCAAATTTGTGAGAAGTGTACTGTGCCCAGAGTATTAAAAGTGGTCCGATTGTAAAACAAACAATCGCGAGAAACGTGGGTTTTGGCACATAAACAGTTACGGGAAAAAAGATATCAAAAAACAAGCCAAAGGAGCAAAGTAGAAAATAGGTCAAATAGGACTTGGCTAAAACAACGTGGACTGAAGGCGTCTTTATTTCTTCCATATACCTATATTGTACCATTTACTTAAGATCATCAAGTCTATCTCCAAACGCAATAGAGACAGCCAAGGGCACATTGGGTATAGAGAGCTTTATTGGTGAATGTTCTATTGCACCAACCATAGCTGAAACGACAATTTCTTTTACTTGTTCTACATACTCTTTTTTTACCTCATAAACCAACTCATCGTGTACTTGTAGTACAAGCATTGCTCGATCTTCTAAGCCTGCTTTACGCAGTGCCTGGTCAACATCTATAATCGCCAGCTTGATAATATCAGCAGCGGTTCCTTGGAGTGGTGCATTGGATGCAGTTCTCTCTGCAAAACTTCGAAGGAATGGAACATTTGAATTGATAGTTGGAAAATACCGACGACGACCAAAAGCTGTCTCTGTGTATCCATGTTCCCTAGCATAATCTTTTGAACTATCAAGATAAGCTTTGATTGTTGGAAAAGCAGAAAAATATTCATCATAAAATTGTTGGGTTTTTTCTTTGGTTGTTCCAAGATTTTTCTGGAGTGCCTGTATCCCCATACCATATATAATGCCAAAGTTAATTACCTTAGCGTTTCTTCGCATTTCCGAAGTTACCTCATTTTCTGGAACACCAAAGACCAGTGACGCTACCGAAGCATGAATATCTTTGCCTTGTTCAAAAGACTCCAATAACTTCTTGTCCCTAGAGAGCATTGCTAGAACACGGAGTTCTATTTGAGAATAGTCACAAGCAATAAATACGTAACCTTCTTGTGCTAGAAAACCATGTCTCACTTCTTTCCCCCACTGCCCACTCGCTGGGATTGTTTGGAGGTTTGGATCAGACGAAGAAAACCGCCCAGTAGTGGTACCATGTTGGAAAAATTTAGCATGGATACGTCCATCTTCTTTCACGTGAGTAAGAAGGCTTTCTACATAACTTGAAAGGATCTTTTGTAGTTCTCGTTGTTCCAAAATAAGAGGAATAATGGGGTGGGAATCCCTCAAGAGCTCGAGCGTTTCAGCATTTGTAGTAAAGGCTCCACTTTCTTTGCGTTTACCTTTAGTCTTAAGGCCCAAAGTATCAAAGAGAAGTCCAGAAAGTTGTTTAGGTGAATTTAGGTTGATAGTGACACCAACTAAGTCGATCACTTGTTTTTCTATTTCTCGAAGTCGTATCTCTATCTTTGTACGCATTTTTACAAAATGGTCCTTATTAATCAAGATCCCTTGCTCTTCCATACGAACAACAATATGAATCAACGGCTCTTCAATCTTGGTAAAAACTTCGAACAAGTTTCTCTTTTTCAGTTCCTCGATAATTGTTTTGTAGGCCTCATCAAGGGTAGTTGTTTTTGTTTTTTGCAAAATAGTTTCGTAATCAGCAATCGTATTTTCTGAATAAAGTACCCAAAGAGCTATCGCTGTTTTATATAAAAATGTTGGATCAACTTTTTCTTGTTCTATTGAATGTTCATCTTCGAAAGAGAAAATTTTCTTAACTCTATGTCCTAAACTTCTAAATTCATAATGGGCAAATAATTCAAGCAACGCTTTGGTGTCGACAAGCTCTCTGTAGTTTTTATCCGGAAAAATATACTTAACTGGAGCGTCTCGACGGATAGTGGCTAAAGTCTTTGAGAAGAAAGCGTCTTCTTTGTGCTCTTCTAAAAGATTTACCATTCGTTCTGAAATACCAGCCTTTAAGACCGAATCTCTGTTGTTTTCAATTGCCTTGTATAACTTTTCCAAGGAACCGAAAGCTTGCAAAATAGTAGTCGCTGTTTTCTCTCCAATACCTGGAACACCAATAATATTATCCGAAGCATCCCCACGAAGGCCCTTATAATCAACAAGTTGAAGTGGCCCAAAACCAAAACGAGTGCGAACTGCTGTCTCGTCGTACAAGATAGTATCGTTTAATCCTTTTTTAAGAGTAAAGACCTTTATTTTATCGTCTTCTATCAATTGCATAGTATCCATGTCTCCTGAAGCAATTACAATAGTCAGACCAGGGGTTTTTTTATATTGCTCAACCAGTGTGCCTATAACATCATCAGCTTCAAAACCTTCAGCATCTAAAACTTCTATGCCAAAAGCTTCGAAGAGTTTACGTGCACTTTGCAGTTGGGTGATTAAATCATCTTCAGCTTTAACTCGTCCGGCTTTGTAGGCACCATAAGCTTCATGCCTAAATGTTGGTTTTGGTAAATCAAAAGCCGCTACAATATAGTCTGGGTCAAATGTTTCGATGATTTTAAGTGTCATCGTTGTCACACCATAGAGTGCTCCAGTTGGTTCTCCGGCCGAGTTAGAAAATGCTGGTAAAGCATGATAGGCACGGTGAATTAAAGCATGGGCATCTAAGATGACGAATGTCTTTTTTTTACTAACTTTTTTACTTGTTTCCTTCATAGGGTAGCGGCCCCTCTATTATTCGTATTTCTCCTTCATGATGAAGTGTAAACATTTGAACATTGAGAGTAGAGAGTGTTACTGGCATTTTTTCAGGCCACTCGATAACAACCAAAGCTCTAGGTTGTTTTAGGAGCTCAATAAATCCAAGCGGTTTGAGTTCATCTTCTGAATCAACACGATAAGCATCAATGTGGACCAAGGTGTAGAAATCTCCACTATTTGTTTTATACCACTTGGCAATAACAAAAGTTGGACTAGTAACTAACTCCTCTACGCCGAGCTCTGTAGCTATGGCTTGGACCAAAGTAGTCTTTCCCGCACCCAGCTCACCATAAAGGGCTATAATTGTTGCCCTATCGTTATCAACCTTTAAAAGTGATAAAACCTCTTTAGCAACAGAGGGTAATTCTTCTCTTGGATATGATCTCTTCATATAAAGAAGATTTTAACACAAAACCCTGCTTTGTGGGCAGGGTTTTGTAATGCGAGTTTTTAGTGATTAAGCTTGTTCTTTCTTTTTATAAATCTGACGACCTATAACTATAAGAGCTAAAATTATGAGTATAAGTAGTAGCCATCCAATAAGAGTATTCGGGAAAAATGAACTTAAACCGAAAGCTGAAGCTCCGAGAACATTTGGACAATCGTTTGACACGGTAATCAATGAATATGCAATAGCATCTTCTTGAGCTCTAGTGATAGTGTTTGTATAAACCACTGTTGCTGTTGTAACTGCTAAGTTGCCAGTAGTTGCTTCGGAATTAACTCTAGCTCGTAATTGAACTACTCCTTGTTCCCCAGCACGAATGTCTCCTAGAGAAATAGTCACTGTTCGGTCAACTACTTCATAGTTGCCACGAGAACTATTTATAAATGTAAGTTCTTTAGGATGAGTGATTCGTAATACTGCATTTTGAAGTGTTTGACTACTAATATTTCGGTAGGTAACATTGTAATCCATTTCTCCACCTACGCACATTCGGTCATAAACATTTTCAACTTTTAGTTCAAGGAGCGATGGGGTGCTCTTTGTTGTTACCACCGTACTTGTTGGCACTCGAACGATTCGAGTAATAACAGTCGGTGGAGTTGGATTTGTTGGAACTGTTGTTTGGAAACGAACAATCTCACCATAAGCAGTACCGTTTGAACTTTGAACAACGGCACGGTAGTAATAAACACCTCCTTGAGTAAGTCCAGATAGACTATCACTGTAGTAAGCATTGTTTGAGTTACTTACACTTTGTGAATTTGTTCTAGAACCAAGTGATCCACTTGTACCCCAATCAAACCAAGCTGTAGTATTGTATCCAGAATTTGAAACAGCAATACCGTTGAGTCTAGCTGAATTTTGGCCAATAGCTGAAGCGACAGTAGTAATAGCTTGAGGTTGAGTGTTTATAATAACTTGACTGTATTCATCGTTGTCTGTTGGACTATAACACCCTGAATCATTAGGGTAGTCTACACGACCATCACTATCGTTATCGTAACCATCGTTACATTGGTAAGTTTGATTGTAAACCTGGTTATATTCACTATCGTCAAGATACGAACTACAGCCTGGGTCATTTGGATAGTCTACGCGACCATCACTGTCGTTGTCATACCCGTCGTTACATTGGTAAGTTGGGTTGATGATAACTTGGTTGTATTCATCGTTGTCTGTTGGACTATAACACCCTGAATCATTAGGGTAGTCTACACGACCATCACTATCGTTATCGTAACCATCGTTACATTGGTAAGTACTGTTTACCTGAGTAACATTTACTGGAGCTTGCCGTGTTTGAACAGAAGATCCGCGAATAGCGCGAAGTTCATAGACTCGACTTGAATAAAGAGGACCAAAAGGACTTGAGGCATTAAGTTGGTAAGGAATACCATCAATTGTTAGAGAATCACATCCTGTTGTGCTCCAAGAGAGAGTTGTATTTGAGCCAGGAGAAACTGTTGTAGGTGTTGCATAAAATGAATTAATAACACATTGTTCTACAACATTTGATTCATCATTATCATTTGGACCATAACATCCAGGATCGTTTGGATAATCAATTTTTCCATCAAGGTCATTGTCTACATTGTCATTACATTGATAAGTTGGAGTTGTATTATTAGAAATTTGAAAAAAGACAACAAGAACTCCTTGTTCCCCAGGATTTACAGTTCCGATATTAAATCCGTTTGAAGAAAACAGTGCATTTGAATCTATAGTACGAGTCCCACTAGTAGCACTTGGGTACCATCTCCCTGAACCAGGAATATAGGCAAACGATTGTGAGCTTGAAATAGACACTGTGGCACTACCCATAGTTCTTGGACCAGAGAGTGAAGCTACTCCTCCGGTAAAATTAATTGAAGTTGAAGCTACGCCTGATTGTGGTTGAACTGAAAGGGTTGTACCTTGAGCGGTAGTATTACTAGTATTGTGATAAAAAAGATGAACAGCAACAACATCCCCTGCTTGCGCTGTCGTTGAAGTACGCCAACATCCATTGATGGTTCCTTGGTTACAAACTGTTTGTGTTGAATTTGCAACTGTTATTGTTGGCATTGCTGCCGGATTGTTGAAGACTGCTTGAGCATTGGCTGAAGAGGCAAAGAGAGCCACTCCAAAAAATGCCGCAATAGTTGTATAAATAATTTTTTTCATATAAGTTTTTCTCATTTTCTCTTCTAATATTCGACTAATTTTAGTATATCACATAATATGTGATTGTCAATACCACTCTACAGAGTCCTATTCGAAGATAGGACCCTAAAGAATAGAAGGAACGGCTTAAAAAACCGTTCCTTTATTTTTAATACGAAAGCATTATTACCTAACAATAAAAGCGTCATTTCTATATTCCCTTCCCAATCCTGTGTTGTTTCCTAACCCGGTTGAGTTGTATTCCAAGACACTGCTGCCCTGAAAAAGGGTGCGGTTCATATTTTGGTTGGGATTGTAAAAGGTGTTGTTATAGCGAACATTTCCACGTCCCGCTAAAGCATCGATCCCTCTTACGGCATAGGTTGCAAGAACCTCACCACCAAAGTTTGCCAACAACTGGCCACCAAACGTTTGTCCAAAGCCAAGTTTTTGTTGTGCTTGGCTATAAACGATCGTTTGTCCCTGCTGTTGCACTACTGCCGGCTGTGCACTTGCGTACATAGCTGCAGGCTGTGAATACACAACCTGTGTTGGTACAACAGTTGCAGGTGCAGTTTGTTTACAGCATTCTTTACCATCCTGGATCATTTTGAAAAGCGATGCGTCAACGATAAAATCGTTTTGACGATCATTGCGCCCCATACTGTAAGCTCCGTAATCAACATTCCATGTCAATTCCGAACTTTGGTTTTGTGCAGGAGGGGTAAAAGTAAGTGTATTACTATTACCGCCAGTTTGTGGATTTCCAGTGTTAACCATAAGAGCCGGATCAGTTTTGCTGGTACCTTTAATTTTGGGTCCAGGTCCGAAGGACATTAAATTTCCACATGAAAAAGAAAGCCAATATATACCAGTAGGATGATGGAAAAAACCACTCTCTCCCGGGCGCACTGTTCTCTTTTTCCATTCTCCTTCAGAATTCATAGTTAAAACATCAGCGCCGGCCGGAAATTGTTCCATTGTAGAATTGTCCATGGCCGAAGCAATCGATGCTTCTTTCAGTTGATCCTTTACATAAGGAGTCACAAAGTTATCCAAAAATTCAAAAAGTTTTATGTTCGAATACTTTTCAAATTCCACAGCATTTTCTCTGTTCAGGAAACCTTCCCATTGTGCACCAGTGAATAATCCGTAGTGGCTAATTTGCAATATCCCAGCTTTTTGGGCGTTTGCTTTCATATTAAAGGTGACCGTAAAAAACGTCACCATAAGTGAAAGGACAATTGTTTTTTTCATTTTTTATAAAATTTAAAAGTTAAAAATTTTTTTTGATGAAATTTGTTTCGTATGTACCATATCACAAACCACCTCTTTTGTCAATGAGGGGCACTAGCCTACTTTTAGTACCGTCCCAAGGGGCAAAAAATTACATTTTGAGCTTACCCTGCATAGTCTCTGTGATGAATTGGGGTATACTATAACCACAATGGTCCACTTTGATGAAGAAGAACAGCAAAAGCGCTTGCATGAGTTGCGCACTGACGAGGAAGAATCTTTAGTTGCTATGCTGGCACAAGATAAATACAGCACTGATTATGTTGATCTGTCTTCACAAGCTATAGACAACGATGCTATTCGCCTACTTTCTGAAAAAGAAGCTCGAGCTCTAGGTGTTGGGCCTTATAAACTCATTGGTAAAAAGGTTTTTGTAGCAGTCCTCTCTCCTGTAGCTGATGGCGCTGTTGAAGCCAAGAGGTTGCTCGAAGAAAAGGGCTTCGATGTAATGTTTGTTATGGCCTCACATAAGAGTATAGAAAAAGTTTGGGGGCGATATCAAGACCTATCTTTTGCTACAACTTCTCGCCGAGGCGGACTTGATATCTCTCCTGGAGTTCTACATGAACTGAGTCAAAAAATTAAAACAACAGAAGATGCTGTCGTTGAGATTGAAAAAGCTATTGGTGAAAAAGACGCCAAGCAACATATCTCTCGAATTCTCGAGGTTATCCTTGGTGCCGGTATTGGTATCAACGCTTCCGACGTGCACGTGGAACCAATGGAAGACAAAGTTGAGCTTCGATTCCGTCTCGATGGGGTACTTCGCATTATCACCCACTTTGATTTCGCTACATATAAACAAATCAACACTCGCATCAAACTTCTCTCTGGACTCAAGCTCACTATATCTAGCAACCCCCAAGATGGACGCTTCAGTGCTTTTATTCCAGAAGCCGGAGCTGAAAAAGAAATAGAAATTAGTTTCCGTACTTCGATGATCCCAGGAGCATATGGCGAATCTATTGTACTTCGTATCCTCAATCCGAAAAGTATTCGAGTAAAACTAAGTGAAATGGGGATCTCGCCACCACTGTACACTCTCTTCATGGAACAAATTGTTAAACCAAATGGCATGATACTGCTCACTGGTCCGACAGGTTCTGGTAAAACAACAACACTCTACTCATTCCTCCAACAAATTTATTCTCCAGAAAAGAAAATTATTACTATCGAAGATCCGATCGAGTACCATCTTGCTGGTATCACCCAAACACAAACTGACCACAAGAAAGGTTATACCTTCCTCGAGGGACTGCGTTCAGCTCTACGACAGGACCCCGACGTCATCATGGTCGGTGAGATCCGAGATCCAGAGACTGCCAAGATCGCTGTCGAGTCTGCTCTCACTGGTCACATGGTCTTCTCAACACTGCACACCAACAACGCTCAAGGTGTTATCCCGCGTTTGATTGATCTCGATGTAAATCCAAAAATTTTGGTTTCAGCTTTGACGCTCTCTATCGCTCAGCGACTAGTACGAAAACTTTGTATGGATTGTAGAGAAGAAAGAGCTGTTACTGCCGAAGAGCGAGATCACATAGATCGGATTTGGGATCAAGCAGTAGAAGAAAAGAAAGACATGGCGAGTTTTGGTGTTAAAAAAGAAACAGAGAAACTTTGGGCAGCTAAAGGTTGCGATAAGTGTAACAATACTGGCTACAAAGGGCGTATTGGTATATTTGAATGTATTAAAACTGATGAGAATATAGAAAAGATCATCACTCAGAGTCCAAGTGAACGTGAAATTAAAAAAATATCTGAAGCCCAAGGAATACTAGATATGAAAGAAGATGGTTTGGTAAAAATCCTCCAAGGAGTAACCGACTTTGCAGAAGTAGAATCAGTGGTCGACTTAATCGAGGATTAAAAAATAAATACTAAATATAAAAAAGTGTGGCCTGCCCCGTTAGAAGTAGGCTCTTTTTTGAGCCGTAGCTTTCTAATGGGGTGGATTTGATAGAAGATTAGGGGTCGCTCGCAGGCAGAACTAGTTTTACTATTTCAAAAACTCGCTATGCTCAAACAGTTTTCAATAATAAAACTAGTTTTGCCTGCTCGCTTTAGGAAAAAGAAAAGCCTCGTAAAGAAAAAGGTACAGTAAAAAATTTTCCTTGCGCAAGCGCGACTGGCGCGAGCAGAGCAAAAACTCATCAGAGTTTTATGTGTGAAAATTTATTACTATGTATTTTTTATTGAGAACGGTTTGCTCTAGATTTTCTAGAAACAAAAAAACATAAATCTCTAAACAGTCCGTATAAGGACGAGGCCTTATACGTAAAGCATGATTGTAGGATGGCTCCAGTCGGGACCAAAACGTCCTGCGCCTACACTTAGAACCGGAGCTGACTGCTTAGAGATTTATGTCTTCTTGATGTAAAATGCAAAAGGATATATTGCGAATTTGATTCAACATCATCATAGCATAATCAAAAAATATGTCAAGTCAATCAAATATTCCCACATCTTCATCCCCCGACGAACAGTTTAGCGATAACGTTTTACGTCCGCAGTCTTTTGATGAATATATTGGTCAAAATCATATTAAAAAAAATCTCTCTGTACTTATTGGTGCCGCCAAAGAGCGTGGGCACAACCCTGAACACGTACTTTTTTATGGACCAGCAGGACTCGGCAAGACTTCCCTTGCTCACGTCATCGCCCGTGAAGTAGGAGCTAATATAAAAATCACTTCTGGCCCGTCTATTGAGCGAGTTGGTGATCTTGCGGCAATTTTAACCAATCTCCAACCTGGAGACATGCTCTTTATAGATGAAATACATCGTTTGAATAAAACTATTGAAGAAGTCCTCTATCCTGTTATGGAGACTGGTAAACTCGATATAATGATTGGTAAAGGTCCAAGCGCCCGAACAGTCCAACTAGACCTACCGCCATTTACTCTCCTCGGTGCTACTACAAGATTTGGAATGCTCTCAGCGCCACTTCGCTCACGTTTCTCTGGTGGAGCCTTTAGGCTTGAATTTTACAGTCCGGAAGAAATAGGCAAGATCATCAACCGTTCAGCTAACATCCTGCGTATTGATTTACCAGAACATGCGACAGAAAGTATTGCTCAAAAGAGCCGTCAAACGCCACGTATTGCCAACTACTTGCTTCGTAGAGTACGTGATTATGCTCAAATGCACGGGCGAGATATCACCCCAGAAACAGTTACTGAAGCTTTTGATATGTTAGGACTCGACGAACACGGTCTCGGAAACCAAGATATCATTTTTCTTAAAACACTATCGGAAAAGTTTGGTGGTGGACCTGTCGGAGTTAAAAATATTGCCACCGCTATGGGTGAAGACGATGGGACTATTGAAGATGTTGTTGAGCCCTATCTCATCCAGCTTGGCTTTGTCGAACGCACTTCTCGTGGAAGATTGCTAACAGAGAAAGGAAAAGAATATTTGAAAAAATAATGGTGAAAGAAGATTCACAAAAAATTATTGCTATCGATCCAGGATACGACCGCTGTGGAGTCGCT
>JANNRS010000046.1:0-2276 GCA_031401615.1 Minisyncoccota bacterium
GCCACACCGTCCGTTTCCCGCCGCACGAAGGCCATGCCTTCCGCGATCCCGGGCGATGCAAGGTTTGGAGCCACGACGCCGATTAGCGTGCCGTTGTCCACAGTGATCTGCACGCTGACGCTCTCAGGATCCTCGGCCTCGACACGAATCACCACCCTGGCATCGGCGCCGGGCGCGAAGGCAAGTTCCGTGGGGGCGAGCGTTACGGCGGGGGGCGCAGCCACGGCCGTGGCCAACATAGCCGTTGCCGCGACCATGCTCACCACCGCGCCGAGGCAGAAGAGGGGTATTCGAAGAGTCATGGTACCGTTGCGCCGGGCGCGGCATCATCGCCGCCGGCTGTTCGGGAGCCTGGCTATCCCCGCGCGAATGGCGTGGACCCATGGGCTTTGCGTGAACGCGGTCGCCCGCGTCGTGCCTTTTCGTGAGACCGCCCCGGCTACCTCCTCGCAACAGTTCGTCCACCCGATTGATTCCGAAGTGGACGTGTCGTTACCGTACCGTGGCGGGCGACGAGCGGGCCATATGAGCGCCGTTAGAACGGACGCCGAAACGGTTACAGTTCCAGGAGCACGGGGTCCCCGCCGGAAGCGTTACCATGCCTCGCCGCTGTGATCCGCGCCCTGCACCTCTTTCGACTTCTGCGCGAGCAACTCCATGTTGATCGCCTTTCCCCCGGAGATGCTTCCCTCGCTGAAAATCGTCATCGAGCCAGCCTTCGCCTGGAACGACCGCGCCGCCGCGAACAGGCCGTTGTCCCCATGCTTCTTGAGTTCGAGTTGCCAGGCGTCCAGCTGCATCTCGCCGCCATTGAACGGGTCCTTCACTTTGAACGGCAGACGGTCTTCGATCGCCTGGGCCGGCTGCGCCTTCGCCGGGTCGCCGCTGATCATCTCGAAGATCGCCTCTCGGGATTGCTTGGATGTTGTGGCGGAGTACAAAACGCCTTTCTGGCCGCCCGCCTTCAGCATGTTCGAATCGCCGTAGACACGTGTTACGTCGTCGCCATTCTTCGCCTTGACTTCCAGGCCTTCCTTGCACCATCGGTCGTGGAAGAACTTCGTTGCCGCCTGCACATACGCGTTCGAAAGGAAGGCGTTGTAGGCTTGGACGTTGAACTCGGCCGCCTGTCCTTCGAAATCGGGGACCACGTTCTTGCCCTGGGCGTTCTTCTTCAGCCCCATCTTCGATGCTTTGCCCCGTTCGATCTGTTCGTCCGAAAGCCGGACAAACGGGTAGGGCACAGTCGGGTCGTCCTCCGACTGCGGTGTATACCATTCTTCGCTGGCGAAGCCGTGGACCTTGAGCTGTGTGAGCCAACGGTCACAATCCGCGGCATCCCCCGCGCCGGGGATCTTTTTCGCCGCATCCTCTCCATCGAGCAGCTCCTGCTTACCCGCGTTGAGAGCGGCCGTCCGCCGCCATTTCATCATGAAGACGATTTCCGGCTTGCGGGCCATCCCCACTTCCTGGCTCGCCGCCTTGTGCGAACCAACTTCCCCGCGCTTGATCTTGTCATCCAGCGCCTGCGGGTTGGACTTGAGGTCCTGCTTGGCCGCGAACTTCGCCATCGAAAACGCCTGCTTGCCCGATTCAAGCGTCCCCAGCCCACCATTCGCATCGAGCCACTGGATGAACCATTGCATGACCTTGGTCTTATCGATGAGGTGGCCGCCCGCGTACGCATCCTGCAAGTAGTGCTCCCCAAACGCGTTCTGCACCATCGCGTCGTTGCCCAGCTGGGCGGCCTCGGCTTTCAATTTCTCCGCCTCTGGCCCGGCCTTGGTGGCAGCTTCGACCTTCTTCGCCGCCGATTGCGCCGCCATCGCCCGCGCCGTGTCGTGGTACCGCCGCCACTGCACCCGGTTCTCCGGAAAAAAGTGACAGGCATTCCGTTCCAGCGCCGCGAAATAGGCATCGCTCTCTTCGCCCTTCCGCGTCGTCGCGCTGTTCACCTGGGATTCCGTCCGCTTCTCATAGGCCCATTCGTTCACCGCCTGGGCACGCGGCCCCTGCGCCCCCTGGAAGTCCCTATCGGGCAGGAGCGTACGGCTCAGGACGCTGCGTGACTTCCCAAAGAGCTCCTTGTACAGGTTGTCCAGTTCGATGTAGGCCTGTTCGCTGCCGTCGCCGGGCCGAGGCCCAAGCTTGATGATGCGCGTGTAGCCGCCATGGCGATCGGAGTACCGGGGCGCCACGTCATTGAACAGCTTGTAGACGATCTTCTTGTTGCGCAGCAGCGAGATAGCCTGACGGCGCGCGTGCAGATCGCCACG
>JANNRS010000047.1:0-8085 GCA_031401615.1 Minisyncoccota bacterium
GTACTAGCTATCCCGCCGGAAACAAGCGTTCGGTAAAGCTCATAAATACCGACAGGAAAAGAATGTTGATAAACAAAAAGATTGTCTTTGATAAAAGCAACATCAGTGATTTCTTCACCGATATCTATAATCATAAATTCATTGTTGGCTCCTAAAAAGTCTCGAGCAGTAATAAATGTTGCATAAGGACTAGTGGTAAAGCCTATAGGTGTTGCCCCGTATATTTTTTCTATTTCATTTTTAAACCTTTCGATAATGCTTTTTGGTGACACAGTCACAACCAAGAAAAGATCTAAGGTTTTAGCTTTTTTGCCAAATGGGTTTGAAGTATTATAACCATTGAGTTTTATCATTGATATTTGTTTCTCGATAATGATTGCGTCCTTGCCAATACTACCAAAGCGCTCCATATCGTGTTCCATAATGTAAGTAATCTCTTTTTCTATCAATGAATCGATGAGCTTTTGTGTGCAAACAAAGTCTGTAGTTTTGTTGTAGGTAATAGTACGTGTTTGTGACACAAACCAAGGAGAAGCTAGAAGAACTTGAATATATTTTGGGTGGTGATTGTCAGCTTTCTTTAGCGTCGTTATAACTTTTTCTAACTGCAATATAGTTTGCTCAACAAATCGCTCGATAGTGATCTCTTCTTTGAGTTCAGAAAAAAGACGTGTGCTAGCTAGTACTGAAACTTTAGCTTCCGAAGCTTCGGCTCCTTTGGGAATAAGTGTATGTGCTCCAGCCACTGAACTAGAGCTAATATCAAATACTGCCACCGGAGTCATATGTATAGATTTTGCCATGTGGATATAGTATAGCACTACGCTCGGGAGCTTTGTATTATTTTTTTCCTGCGGATGCCTGCGCAGAGTCCTCGGGGCAAAAACAATACAAAGCTCCCTCGCTCCGTAAAAAAGAAATCTCATTTTATTATCTCAAAAACTCGCTTCACTCAAACAGTTCTCAATAAGAAAATGTATTATATTTTTAAATAAGTACAGCTTTTATACGCCTTACCCCAGCAGAAGAAGCTTCTTCTTTTTGGATTTTGAAGATACCAAGTGTACCGGTGCGCTCTACGTGTGGTCCGCCGCAGAATTCTTTGGAAACATGGTTCCCTTCTTTATCTTCTATAAAATAAACAGAAACAACGTCCGGATATTTAACTCCAAATTCCATTTCAGCGCCGATTTGTTCTGCTTCGGCCTTGGGCATATCACGCTTTATGACACTTAGATCATATGCGATCCAAGTATTAACTCGTTCTTCAACTGCCGACTTCTCTTCATCAGTAAGCTTTCTATCGAAGTTAAAATCTATACGGAGACGTTCTTCGGTAATGTTAGAACCTTTTTGATGAATATCTGGACTAACTATTTCTTGAAGTGCTTTTAAAAGTAAGTGGTGGGCTGTGTGGAGCTTGGTTGTTTGTTCGTTGGTATTAGCCAGTCCCCCTTTGAACTTTTGTTCTGAACCAGTACGAGACAAATCTTGATGAGCTTTCATTTGTTCATCAAAGGCTTTTCGGTCAATATTTAAACCTCTTGCCTCCGCAATCTCTTCTGTAACTTCAATTGGAAAGCCGTAAGTAGTTGCTAAAATAAACGGATCGGCTCCTTTTTCAAATTCTTTCAATCCCTGTTCTAAAGTTTTCTGGAATTTATCCAATTCATTTTTGAAAATATCGTGCTGAGCGCCGAGTCCACTTTCTAGTTCCGGGTATTGCTCTTTGTACTGGTCAGCGAAAAAGCCTCTAGCAGTCACAAGTATCCCTTGGGTTAGCCCCAATACATCGGCTTGAACTACCGCTCGGCGAATAAGTCGGCGCAAAATATACCCTTGGTCTTTATTGCTAGGAGTTACCCTATCAGCTATCAAAAATGTAGCACTGCGAATGTGGTCAGCGACTATACGAGCACTGCGCAAATTGTAAGGCTTGCGAGTATTGGTATAGATAAAATCCATAACAGTTTTGAACATGTCAGCTTCATAAACATTGTTCTTGCCTTGAACAACCATAGCGATACGTTCAAGCCCCGAACCTGTATCAACATTTTTCTGTGACAACTTCCCTATTACTTTGCCATCTTTTTTCTCATACTCCATAAATACATCATTCCAAATCTCCACTAGTTCGCCTTTGTTGTCAGCTTCTACATATTGCTGGTGTGTTAAATCTCCAAGACCTTTTTCGGTCACGTCATAGAACATTTCCGTATCAGGTCCGCATGGGCCATTGTCCCCAGGGCTCCACCAGTTATTTTCTTTGGGTAAAAAATAAATACGATGTTCAGGGATAAACTTTTTCCAGATCTCTACCGCCTCAAGGTCTTTGGGTGCATCTTCGTCTCCTTCAAAAACTGTCACGTATAACCTATCGGGGTTCAGCCCTAGACCTTCGGTCGGGCTCGTAAGAAATTCATAACTCCAAGCTATAGCTTCTTCTTTAAAATAAGCTCCGAGTGACCAGTTACCAAGCATTTCAAAAAATGTCAGATTTTTGTTATTTCCAACTTCTTCTATATCTCCTGTTCGGACACATTTTTGAGAGCTGGCTAGTTTATCCCCTAAAGGATGAGGCTGTCCCATCAAAAACGGCACGAGTGGTTGCATACCAGCCGTATTGAAAAGCACGGACGGGTCATTTTTGGGTATTAAAGAAGCACTAGGAAAAACAGCGTGTCCACGCTTGGCAAAAAAGTCTAAGAATCGTTTTCGTATCTCAGTCGACGTCATAAAAGCACTTTAACATATTTTTTAGAGAGAGTGGGAAGTGGTGTCGTCTTGGCGTGAGAATTTTCTGATTTGTTTTTCTATAAACCACAAAACAATAAATGTAAATAATGTTAGAACGGTTACCATGATGGCTAGTGAATAGAGTCCAAAACCAGCCGCCATACCAACACCGGCTGATACCCATAGACCACTAGCGGTAGTTACACCGTTGACTTGGTTGTCTTTGTGGAAAATAGCCCCGACTCCTAGGAAACCAGCCGCGGCCACAACTTGAGCAGCAATACGAAGCGGGTCATAATTAACGCCTCCCATGCTGGCGGTAACAAGTTGCGAAATAGTCACAAAGAGAGCTGAACCCATAGAGATCAGAGTATAGGTACGCATACCGGCTGATTTACCAGCTATAAAACGCTCTACCCCGATAGCCATCCCAAGTATCATTGCGATAAACAAGTTAATAAAAATCTCACTACTGAAAAATTGTTGCATATGGGTACAAGTATACTGCAAATGACCGCAAAAAGAAAAAGCCCCTTAAACAATACTCACTATAACCCCCCCACCAATAAGGTTTTCACCTTGGTATAAAACAAGAGATTGACCTTCAGCAACAACGCCTTGGTATGAAAGCTCAACAGTATGTTCGTCTACAACTTTAGCTGGGATTAACTCTCCGTGGTAACGAACTTGGGCGGTGAATTTTTCTTTTGATTTCCCTTTTGGTTTTTCAAGCCAAGAAATATCTCGAAGGCTTATAACCCGAGTTTTCTTATTTACTTGGGTGTCCGACACCCAAGTGCTTGGACTATGAGAAACAACAAGAGTATTCTCCTCAATTCTTTTCTCAACTACGTAATAAGGTTTTTGATCAGTGGTTTGTTTGTGAAGTCGAAAACCGTGTCTTTCACCAAGGGTGTAGAACCATATGCCATCATGCTCGCCTATAACAGCACCATCAGTATTTATGACTAGACCTTTTTTCTGTTCTATATGGTGTTCAAGAAACTTACGCATATCAACGTCCCCTAAGAAACAAATTCCCTGACTATCTTTCTTTTGACTAGTAAAGAGTTTGGCTTTTTCTGCTATTTTACGGACTTCACTTTTTTGTAAATGTCCTATAGGAAACATTATGTGCCCAAGTTCTTCTTTAGAAAGCATCCACAGAAAATAAGATTGATCTTTTGATTCATCTACCCCTTTCATCAGATGTTCCCCATCAGTTTGGGCGTAGTGACCAGTAGCTATAGCTTCTCCACCTTGAGATTTGACGTATTCCCACATAACACCAAATTTGATAACTCTATTGCAGAGTACATCAGGATTCGGAGTTCTACCTGCGCGATATTCGGCTATCATATACTGCGCCACACCTTGCTTGTAGGCTTCTTCAGCGTCTAGGTAGTGGAATGGTATATCTAAAGAAGCGCAGACGCGCATAGCATCACGCTTTTCATCTATCCAAGTACATGGAAGCCACTCTGGTGACCAAGTTTTGACAAAAACGCCGTGAACGTCGTATCCTTGTTTCTTTAATAAGTATGCCACAACAGAGCTATCGACTCCGCCTGAGATACCAACAAAGATTTTTCGACCCCTCTTTTTCATAGCTATGATGTTACCACGAATTTGACAAATTTCTATTTAAGTTTAGAGTAAAGAAAAACCTTTAAAATATGAATAAAAACAACTTAATTTTGAGTCAACAAATTAATGATTCTAATGTATTTGTTTCTTATATCCAAATATATTTAAATCTGACAAAAACAAATCCTACAAAGATTGTCAGTAGGTTAACAATATTTAAAAAAATCCTAAATAAGGCAACTTGGGATACGGTTACCTTAGATTTAAGAAGTTCTTTATTTTTGGGTATTAGAAAAGATGAATTAGCTGATTTTTTACTTGAAGTAAAAAATCAGCAGGATACAAAGAGAATCATTATAGCTATTGTCAAAGACGAAGACCAAAAAAAAATATTACAGAGTTGCGGAGTTTCAGAGACTTTTCTAGAAGAAATATCAAACTGGAAATGCTTGACATTCAAGAAGTTGTGTCAAGATCTTACAAAATAGACTCAAAAAAACTTTTTGAAAAAACCCGTAAAAGGGAAATTTCTTTACCTAGACAAATAGCTATGTACTTCAGTCAGATTTTGACTCGAAGTACTTTAAAAACCACCGGTGAATATTATGGCCTCAGAGACCATACAACAACAATGTACTCCTACAAGTCTGTAAAAGATCTGCGGGATACATATAAGGAATTCAACACAGAAATTTTAAATATCGCTGAAGAACTTTTATTTATTGCCAATAAATAAAAGTTCTTCAGCTTCATTTAAAGCTCTAATGTTAAGTAACATTAGAGCTTTTTTATTTCAAATTCATTAACTTTTTAAAAACCTCATAAGTTGCATAAGCATCAGCAAAGGCGCTGTGGGCTTTTTTGTTTTCGATACCAAAGTGAGCCGAGAGTGCGTGGAGTGAATAGCGGTTGATGTCTTCATTGGCATTCAGCACAGCAAAAGCAATGGAAATAGTGTCGAGCTTATGAAAATGCATCTGATTCTCTAATCCAACGTCAATAAAAGCTTTTTCTATAAAAGCATAGTCAAATGTCACATTGTGAGCGACAAAGATACAGCCTTTTGTTTTCTCAGCAAATATCTTCATAGCCTCTTCAAGTTCTACAGCAAAAAGCCAGTCAGCTTCATTGTAACCATTGATACGCAGGGCTTGTGGGTCAGCCGTTTCAATATGTTTGGGTTTGATCTTAATATCGACTTGATCAGTCACTAATAGTCCCCCGTCTTTCATTTTAGTGATAACAGCAGCTAGTTCAATAATCTCACCGCTGTCACGACTGATACCGGTAGTTTCTATATCTATAAAAGCGAGTGAGTGGCTTAACATAAATTATTTTAAATAATCTCTAATATTCTTTTTGTGTTCAGTAAAAGTCTTGGCGTAGTAAATTTTGCCATCCCTGTCATGTAAGTAGTAAAAATATTTAGATTTTTCAGGATAAATTGCTGCAGTGATAGCGGCTAACCCTGGATTGTTTATTGGTGTTGGAGGAAGGCCTTTGTGTAGATATGTATTGTAGAGAGACTTTGTGGCTAAGTCTGCCTTAGTCAATTCACTACTTTCTTTGCCTAGTAAATATAGAAATGGAGCATCAACCTGTAGGGCAATGTTAGCATCAATACGGTTCCATAAAATACCAGAGATGAGCGCTCGATCATTTTCTCCATTAGCTTCTTTTTCAATTATTGAAGCCATGGCGACTATGTCTTCTAGTGACCTTCCAGATTTCTTTATATCTCCCTTTAAGGGCTCAATCTTTTTATCAAAATTAGTTTTCAGTGACTCAACTACACTCTCTGGTGTTGACCAAGGAAAGAAGGTGTATGTGTCTGGAAAAAGGTAGCCCTCTTGATCCTTGATGAGTTTGAGAAAAAGACTGCTATCAAAATTGTGCAACTCTTTCTCTAAACGTTCACTTATCTGTTCATTAGTAAAACCTTCTGGAAAAGTTACTCGAGCTAGGTCTATTCCAAAATCACGACCAGATATTCGGAGGGCTACGCCAACAATACTTGTTGGTTTTTCAAAGTAGTATTCTCCTCGGCTAATACTTTTATCACTTCCAAAAGAAAGCATCAACATCTCAAAAATTCTCTGTGAGGAAATAGCTCCATCATCATAAAGTTCTTTTGAAATAGAGAAAAGTGTCTGACCATTTTCAATACTGATTTGATATGGAGTTGGAAAAGTACTTGTAGGAGCTATCATCTTATTTATATAAGTTATGAGTGCATACAAAATAGCTATGATAAATATCAATACCCCGGCTCGACGTAAATGTTTTTTGATTGATTCCATAATTTACTAAATGGGAAGATCAATTGGTGGTTCGCTCTTTTTCGCTTCAATCCGAGTGAATGTTGGAGTTTCTGAGACACGTCCTGGTAGGTGATAAATAGTTGCCAACTCTTCAGTTGATAGAAGGAAAGGTTTACCACCTGATTTATTGGGATTAGTAAAGTACTTAGACGGCTTACGAAAGTTAAACCCGCCATAAAAGAATGATCTATCTTTATAATCTTGTAGGAAATCTTTTTTCATTTTTAATAAACGAGTTCCTAGTGGGTCTTTCCATGGTTCAACAAATCGAGTTAGGTCGCCAACCTTGAAGCTGTTTAGGTCTTCTGTAGAGAACTGGCGGAACATCGCAGTAAATGCTGTAACAGTTGGAGAATTAAAGTTTTCTTTCTTTGCTAGATAAATTACCCTAATTCCACAATCAAAGCCAGGTTTATTCATATGGCGCTCTATTGCTTCGACAACATTTTGTTCTCCTTTAGTAGCCCTACGAGAACTTGTCTTACCGTCGGCATCTTTTTCTTTTAGTTTTTCATTTAACTCTTTGATTATTTCTCGAGCTTTATCTTTCCAGCTCTTACTTTCTTCTAATACTCCATCTTTACCCTTAACTACGTAACGTTTAGTATCTTGTCTTATATTTATTTGGAACCAAATTTGTTCGCCGATGCCTATTGAACCCATAGTTTCAAGTATTGGAGTTATAGGATCAATACGTTGTTCTTCTTCGAGAGAACCTATAGCTTTATCTAAGCCGTAGTCAACATATGTTTTTATCGGATAAGGGTCATCTTTAGCGAGAGTTAAGTTATATGCAAATAAACTAATAGGCCCATCTTTTGTAAATTCAGGTACATTTTTTGTATAATCTTCAACTTCGGTTATTTCTGCTTGTGGGTACTGTGCATATAATTGGGCTTCAAACCCCTTACGAAACTTTTTATGAAATCGAACAAAAAACCTAACCTTACCTTCAATTGAAGCAATTTCTAAAGAGTAGTATTGTGCGAGTTCTCCTTTCCAGTATTTTTCATACCAATTACCTGCTCCACCACCAAAAAGTGTGTTAAAAACTAACTCCATGGCTGCAGGTGATTTCCAGACATCTTTAGGAGGTTTTATTTCTAAAATAATCCACTCTACAGTTTTAAGATAAACTTGATTAATATATGTCACCCATAAGTTCCATGCCATAATGATGAGAATTATAAGTGCAATAAAAATACCTACTTGATCTAGAACTGAGGGAGATATCACAACTGGCTGCATGACAAACAGTATAACATTAAAGGTAGTCTAATTTCGAATAAATTTCAGTGGAATACGGACAGTAATTGGCTTCTCCGGTCTTTGTTGGATGGCTGGGATTAAAATCAGGTAACCTGTCCCTGTAGGGTTGCCGTTTATAAAAATAGTTGTATCAAAAGCAGTATTGATAAAGTCTCCACCATTATTGGGAACT
>JANNRS010000048.1:0-11373 GCA_031401615.1 Minisyncoccota bacterium
GGCCACACACATAATACAATGGTTACTACAGTGGGTAGCGATGGAGCGATCCTGAGCCAATCTCCAAAGGTAGCCCTAGTTCGGATTGAAGTCTGCAACTCGACTTCATGAAGCTGGAATCGCTAGTAATCGCAGGTCAGCCAAACTGCGGTGAATACGTTCTCGAGTCTTGTACTCACCGCCCGTCAATTCAAGGGAGCCGGTAGTACCCGAAAGCTCTCCACAAGGAGGGACTACGGTAAGATCGGTGACAGGGAATAAGTCGTAACAAGGCACGGCTAGCGGAAGCTGGTCGTGGATTAACTCAAATTGAGATTGTTCTGATTGTACTTTGTACCAGAATTGATACGGTTGATCATCCGCCTCATCGTAAGATGAGTCGAGATGGTGTTGTGGTAAGCGACGTAATGCTTACTCCTTGCGCCAAGGTTATGGCGCGAAAATCCATGATGTGTATTCTATAGAGCACACCATGGTAGAATGAGGCAATAGAAAGATGATTGCTACATTAGATAAAACAAGACAGACTCGCGTTCTCTATATATTTTCAATTATTGCAATTGGAGCACTATTATTAGTGCTCTTTTTGCTTTCTCAGAAGGTCCCAACTCCGACAATAAACTCTGTACAATCTTATGATGGGGTAGTTTCTTCTGAGACAGTAAGTATCCCGGTAACTATCGCTGATACACCACAAGAGCATGAACAAGGCCTCTCTGGAACAGAGTTTCTAGATAAAGGAGCAGGAAAGCTCTTTGTTTTCAACACTTCTGGCAAATATGGCTTTTGGATGAAAGATATGAATTATGGCCTTGATATCGTCTGGCTTGATGAAAATCTTAAAATTGTAGGCATTTCAAATGGTGTTATGCCAAGTAGTTATCCAAATATTTTTTATCCACCGAGCGATGTCAAATATGTTCTGGAAGTAAACGCTGGTTTTTCCACAGCAAAAAATCTATCAATAAACCAATTACTGACGTTCTCCAATAACCTCTCTTTTTAACTTCAAAAAATCTTTTGCTTTAACGCTATTTCAGAGAAGCATCTTTACATTCCACTTTTTTATTTCGGAGCCGGAAAAACTAGACATTTTTTTATCGTCCTCTAAGCAATTTGTGTATAATAGATGCACACGTTTTTTATTATTAGAGAGGCTCATAAAAACTAATTAATTTATGGTGATATCTTTGGTGCAGAAGAGAAATGGCACAGTTGTTGATTTTGACCGATCACGTATTGAGTCTGCTATTTCTCGCGCGTATCTTGCTTCAAAAGTACTCATTGATATTGTTACTCTCTCAGAGCTTGTTGACGAGGTAGTAGGAGTACTCGAGAAAACCCATGTAGAAGGTCGTGTTCCTGAGGTTGAGGAGATACAAAACATTGTTGAAAAAGCTATTGCCGATAAGGGGGATTTTGAAGTTGCCAGAAACTATATTCTATATCGAGAAGAGCGAAATAAGGAAAGAAAGCGAGATATTTTCAAAAAAAGGGTTCATTTGAAGCCTTATGAGTATCCAGAGCTTTATGAGTATGTAAGTGCTATTAGGCATTCATACTGGATTCACACAGAGTTCAATTTTGTTGGTGATGTACAAAACTTTAAAGTAAATGTTGATGAGAAAGAACGAAATGCCATCAAAAACGCCATGTTGGCTATTGCTCAGATAGAAGTTGCTGTTAAGACTTTTTGGGCAGATATCTATAAGAAGATGCCTAAACCAGAGATTGGAGCAGTAGGGGCAACATTTGCAGAAAGTGAAGTTAGACATACAGATGCGTATTCACACTTACTTGAAATACTGGGACTTAATGACTCATTTCAAACTATTGGGGAAATACCAGTGCTGATGAAGCGTGTTAATTACCTAGAAAAATCGCTTGCAAGCGCACGAAGTGAGGACAATCGAAACTATAGTCAGTCAGTGTTACTTTTCTCGCTGTTTATTGAGCACGTCTCTTTGTTTTCTCAGTTTTTAGTCATTATGTCTTTCAATAAGTATAAAAACTTGTTTAAGGGTATATCTAACGCTGTCGAAGCTACGTCTAAAGAAGAACAAATTCATGGTTTATTTGGGATTGATCTTATTAATATAATCAAAGGTGAGCAGCCGCAGTGGTTTGATCAAATATTTGAAGAAGAGGTGATAGGTCTGTGTGAAGAAGCCTTTGAATCAGAAAAAGAGGTCGTTGATTGGATTTTTGAGAAAGGCGAGATAGAGTTTTTGCCAAAATCCGTGGTTATTGAGTTCATCAAAAAAAGATTTAATAATTCACTCGAAAGTATCGGTATACGTAAAATCTTTGATACTGACGAGGAACTCCTAAAAGAATCTGAATGGTTTAATGATGAGGTTATCGGAACAAAACATGGAGATTTCTTCAATAAAAAATCAATTAACTACAACAAAAAGGGCAAAAGTATTACTAGCGACGATCTATTTTAAAAACAATTAATTAAAAATAATCATTATGTATTGGCTAAACGAAAACAGTAGAAAATTCTTGGCAAAAGGGTATCTCATGAACGGTGAGAGTGCAGAAGACCGCATCCGGGAAATTGCCAATATTGCAGAGCGACACCTAGGTAAGACCGGCTTTGCTGATAAGTTTTATGATTATATGTCCAAGGGATATTATTCTCTCGCGACTCCTATTTGGGCAAATTATGGTCGCACTCGAGGTCTTCCTATTAGTTGTTTCGGAAGTTATGTCTCTGATGATATGTCCAGAATCTTATATACTCACGCTGAGGTTGGTATGATGACTAAGTATGGAGGTGGTACCTCTGCTTATTTTGGAGGGCTTCGCCCACGTGGTTCTCTGATCAAAGACAACGGCCACTCATCTGGATCAGTTCACTTTATGGAACTTTTTGATGATCTTATCAATATTGTTAGTCAGGGTACTGTCAGAAGAGGGCATTGTGCACCGTATCTTCCAGTAGAGCATGGTGATATTGAAGAATTTTTAAATATTGGAAAAGAGGGTCACCCAATCCAAGAATCAACCTACGCTATAACAGTGGGAGATGATTGGCTCAAGGCTATGGTTGGTGGAGACCAAGAGAAGCGAAAGATTTGGGCAAAGATTATTCAGCGTCGTACGGAGATAGGTTACCCTTATATTCTCTTTAGCGACACAGTAAACAACAACACTGTGGATGTCTACAAAGATAAAAACATGAAGATTTATGGTAGTAACCTTTGCTCTGAAATCTGTCTTCCTACTAGTGATGAACTCTCTTTTGTCTGTTGTCTCTCTTCAATAAACCTACACCACTATAACGAATGGAAAGATACCGATGCTGTTGAGACCCTTGCGATGTTTTTAGACACAGTCATAGGTGAATTTGTTGAGCGTCTTGAGAGTCTTCGTGATAGTGAGGATCCTCAGAAACAATCAGCATTTTATTTCATGCAACGTGCTCACAAATTTGCAAAGGAGCATCGAGCTCTCGGGCTGGGAGTTCTTGGTTGGCACACTTTTCTACAAGAGAATAATATCCCTTTTGAAAGTGTTGAAGCAAGCAAGTTAAATGAAGAAATTTTCTCTTTGATCAAAGAGAAAGCTTATAAAGCTTCTAGAGATATGGCTAAAGATTATGGTGAGCCAGAAGTCTTGAAAGGTTATGGTCGCAGGAATACTACACTTCTTGCCATTGCGCCGACAACTTCATCTGCTTTTATTTTGGGGCAGGTCTCACAGGGCATCGAGCCTTTTATGTCGAATATCTTTGTTAAAGATGTAGACAAAATGAAAGTGACAATCAAAAACAAAACACTTGAAGCACTCCTAGAAGAAAAGGGTGTGAACAACACTGATACTTGGAGTAGTATTAGAGACAACGACGGCTCTGTACAGCACCTAGATTTCTTAACAGAACATGAAAAGAAAGTCTTTCGAACATTTAGTGAGATAGAGCAAAAAGCCATCCTTGAACAAGCGGGAGATAGACAAAAATATATTGATCAAGCTCAGTCACTCAACATTATGATTGATCCAAGTATTTCTGCCAAAGACCTCAACTCGCTTTACCTCTATGCTTGGGAGAAGGGTATCAAGACTCTCTATTACCAACACAGTATGAACGCCGCTCAACAATTTGGCCGAAAGAAGCTTCAAGAAAATGAAGCCAAGAAACCAAAGGTTATCATGAGTGATGAGGTGTGTGTTGGCTGTGAGGCGTAGTCGTATGGAAAGACATATTGAAAACTTTATTCTGTCTGCTGATTCAAAGGCTTTTGCGACATATTCTGATCAAGGTATAAATGTTGTTCCAGTTTCGTCCATTAAGATTGTTGATGGGGATATTTGGCTGGTTAACTATTTTATGGACAAGACGCTTTCCAATATAGAGAAGAACCCAGAGGTAGCTCTTGTGTGCTGGAGAAAAATGATGGGGTATCAGATAAAAGGTTCAGTCTCTTATGAAACACACGGAAAAAATTTTGATCTAGCGGTAGATTGGATAAAAACTATACTGCCAGATAGAGTAGTTAAAGGTTTGATCATATTGAAACCGAAAGAAATATATGATATCTCACCTACAAAAGATACAAAAGAGAAATTTTTAATTGAATAGATCTTTGTGACGAAATATAAGAGTTCAGGAAGTTTGAATTGGGAATAAAAAAACCTACATTTCTTTTGAAGAAGTGTAGGTCGGATGATCTAGATTTGAGCGTACCTTATAACCACTTGATATAAGAGACCTTCCGTTCTACTTGGAGTAGAAGGGAGAACTGTTACGATGTGTGAATTTATCTCATGCTCTATAGATCGTAATTCATCTGATGTTAGGTACTCATTCATTTTTTTATCTAAGATGGTGGCTAAATCATCAAAGCCTTTTATAGTAGTTTCTTGCCCTATAAAAGCAGTGAATGTTTTAATTTCTGTAAGCATTTTATGTAGTTTATTTGTTTTTTATTATACACTTATTGCTTTATATGTCAATATATGTTAAAAATAAACTGTTGTACCGAATGATCGCCACGTGGGATAATTGGATAGTATGTATTACGTATATGTACTCAAAAGCCCCAAGCAGTTTTATATAGGTTCAACCGGAGACCTCAAAAGGAGGTTTACAGAGCATCAGACCAATAAGGCTATTGCTACCAAAAATAGAGGTCCGTGGAAGTTGGTGTATTACGAAGCATCGGAATCTAAGTCTGATGCGTTACATCGAGAAATATATTTAAAGACTGCTTGGGGCAAACGATATTTAAAGATGCGTATAAAAAATAGTATTTAACTATCCCACGTGGAGGAAAGTCCGAACACACAATGATTTAATTCGTACAGGTAGTGGGTAATACCCATCGTGGGCAACCATAGGGCTGCGAACAGTGACGAATCCCTTTAGTGGGAGTGAAACGGCTAAATGCCTATCCGTGTGCAAGACCGTGACCCGTGAGATGCTCCGCAAGGACTATCTCACGGGTAGTGTCGCTTGAGGTGGTTGGCAACAACCATCCCAGATAAATGATCACTAAAACAGAATTCGGCTTATGAGTACAACAACATCAAAAAAATCTGCACAACGCAGATTTTTTTGTTTTTAATTTTTATAAAAAAGTTTTTAAGTTATCCACAGTTTTTTCAAAAAAATATTGCATGCAAGTTGTATACGCGCGATAATTGTTGTATGTGGTGATAACGCGTAATCACAATTCACTGGTCGATCATCACAATTAAAAAAATAAAATTACTTCATAAATTTATGGCAGCAAAAAAGAAAGCAGCAAAAAAGAAGGTAGCTAAGAAGGCAGCAAAAAAGTCTTCAAAAAAGGCTTCAAAGAAAAAGAAGATTTAATTCTTTTTTCTTACTCTCTTTCCACTTACAACAAAACCACGGCAACGTGGTTTTGTTGCGTCTGGGGAGGGCTGGAAAGAAGGGGGTTTTCGTGTTAAAATCATTACCTTATGGCGTTTTCATTCATCCAAGGCTTTTTCGATAAAGGCCAAATAAATAAGTATCAAAAGCGCGTGGCTCAGGTTAACGCGCTTGAGGAAAAAGTAGCAGTTGCAACAGACGAAGAAATTCGCGCGGAAGTACTACTTCTAAAGGAGCGTGTGCAAGGAGGAGAATCACTTGATTCAGTACTTCCTGAAATGTTTGCATTTGTTCGTGAGGCTTCAAAACGCGTTAGTGGCAAGCGTCATTATGATGTGCAACTTATTGGAGGCATGGTACTTCACGAAGGCAAGATTGCTGAAATGCGCACCGGTGAAGGTAAGACATTAGTAGCGACACTCCCTGTATCTTTAAATGCTCTAACAGGCAAAGGAGTTCATATTGTTACTGTCAACGATTACCTAGCGCGACGTGACGCTACTTGGATGGGACAAGTTTATAATTTTCTCGGTCTCACAGTCTCTGTTATCAATGGACAAGAGACTTCATTTTTATATGACCCAAAACATGAAGAGCTTGATGAGGAACGTGATGAAAAAGGTTCGTTTAAAGTTGTTAGACAATTTTTACGACCATGTACCCGCAAAGAGGCTTACAGCGCAGATATAACTTATGGAACAAATAGTGAGTTTGGTTTTGATTACCTCCGAGACAACTTAGTCCAAACAAAGGAACAGATCTCGCAAAGAGGGCATACTTTTGCCGTTGTTGACGAAGTTGACTCTATTTTGATTGATGAGTCTAGAACACCTTTGATCATTTCTTCGGCTGTAGCTGATTCAGAATCACTCTACAAAACAGTTACTGAGGTAGCCAATAAACTTGAAAAAGAAGCCGATTTTACCGTTGATGAAAAGCTTAGAGCAATTACTTTAACTGATGACGGTATAACCAAGGCTGAACGGATGCTTGGCATCACTGATATGTACACAGAAAAAAGTGTTAAATATGTTCACTATTTGGAAACAGCTATTCGTGCTCGAGCTCTCTATACCAAAGACAAAGATTATGTTGTTAAAGATGGGGAAGTTATCATTGTTGACCCGTTTACTGGTCGAATGCAACCAGGGCGTCGTTGGAGCGAAGGCCTGCATCAAGCTATTGAAGCCAAAGAACAGGTAAAGATAGAACAGGAAACACGCTCTGTGGCTTCTATTACTTACCAAAACTATTTTAAGTTTTATGAAAAACTCTCTGGAATGACAGGAACAGCCAAGACTTCTGAAGAGGAGTTTATGAAAGTTTACGCCTTACCAGTTATTAAGGTTCCGACAAACAAAGCTTCAAAGCGTATTGATAATAACGATCTTATCTTCACTACTGAAGAGGGAAAGTTCCAAGCTATTGCCGAGAAAGTTAAGGAGTTAAATCAAAAAGGCCAACCGGTCCTTATTGGGACTGTCTCTGTTGAGAAGAATGAATTGCTGTCAGCTTATTTGAAACGCTCAGGTATCCCGCACAAAGTCTTGAACGCTAAAAACCATGAAGAAGAGGGGTCTGTTACCGCTCAAGCTGGAGAAAAAGGTTCTGTGGTTATAGCGACCAACATGGCCGGTCGTGGCGTCGACATTATTTTAGGAGGTAACCCGCCATCAGAAGAAAAACAAAAAGAAGTTGTGGATCTTGGAGGACTCTATGTTATTGGTACTGAGCGCCATGAAGCTCGGCGTATCGACAACCAGCTCCGCGGGCGTGCAGGAAGACAAGGCGACCCTGGAGAAACTCAGTTCTATGTTTCGCTCGATGATGAACTCATGCGCGTTTTCGGCTCTGATCGAATCAAAAATATGATGAAGCGTCTAGGTGTTCCAGCCAATCAACCTATTGCTCATGGCATGGTCTCAACCGCCTTAGAGTCTGCTCAAAAGAAAATTGAAGGCTTCCACTTTGATGCCCGAAAGTCTACTTTAGAGTACGACACAGTCTTGGCGCACCAAAGAGGTATCATCTATTCTCGTCGGCGAGCTATGGTTGAAGGGGACAAAGAACATGTCAAAGGAGTTTTTGATTCTTTGGTCGGCGATAGTGAGGATATGGTAAAACTAATTGCTAAAAAAGAGAAAGAGCTGGGTTCTGATCCACTTTGGGATACTGTTCGACGTATTATACTTTACACCACAGATACTCTTTGGGTTGAACACATAGATACACTAGAGCACATGCGCCAATCAGTCGGACTTCGAGCTTATGGACAAAGAGAGCCTCTGGTAGAGTACAAAAAAGAGTCAACAAAGCTATTTAAGGAGATGGAGGAAAGGCTAAAAGAGCAAGTAATGACAATGGTATCTGGTATTTCAGCCAATATAAAAGTCTCTTAGTCAAATATCCTACTAAATCTTGTTTATGAGACAATTTATTTGTTATATTGTCAAGGAATATGTCATAAAATACCCTTATATAATAAGGGTATTTTTCATTTGACACATACTTTTTTTGTTGCATAACCATTGACAATGAATACCCTTTGTGCTACTATATAGAGGTAGATCCGTTGACTTTGGTTAACGGATTTTCGCTTCTATAGGAGACAACTAGGTCTTTATATAGAGAAAGACACTGACACGAAGTTCCTCCGGAGCTAAACCGGAACCTATGAATTCAACAAATACAAAATCAATTCTTCGCTCATTTATTGTCGTTCCAATGATAGCAACTAGTTTGTCACTCTCTAGCTTTACAGCTTCAGTTGACCAATTCGTAGCTATCTATGCGGATGATAGTCAAAAAATATCAGCAGAACAGCTTGCTCTCAAAGTGGAAAGAGAGGAGAAAGCCGCTAAGATTGATGCTTATTATGGAAAACATGACTTGCCCCTTACGGGATATGGTATGACATTTGTGCTGGCTGGAGAGAAGTATGGGGTTGACCCGCTTCTTCTAGCTAGTATTGCAATGCGTGAATCTACTGGTGGTAAACGTATGCCAGCAAGATCTTATAATGCTTTCGGCTGGGGTAACACCAAGTTTGAGAGTTTTGACCATGCTATTAATACTGTCGCTAAAAACCTTGGTGGTCACAATGAAAAGACAGCTTCTTATTACAAGAATAAAAGTCTTGAAAAGGTTCTTAAGACGTATAACTCGGTCATTCCGACTTATACCTCTGAAATCCTAAGCATCATGAAGCGAATTGATCAGACACCCGTTTAATACACAAATTATTTATAAATACAAAAATACCACTTCAAAAGAGTGGTATTTTTGTATTTAAGGGATAAAAAAAGTGGTTCTGGTGACCACTTAAATCATTTGTTTTCAGGGTGTAATATTTCATACATACCTCTTCCTGTTACTTCTCCACCCAAATTAAGATCTCTATAGCCAGATCTTATAGCACCCTTATCTTTATCATAATCTTTAAAACGCGGCGCAAAATGTATCGCGGCTTCTGGGTCCTTTGCACTATCGTAATTTGAAAACTTGATCTTTGAAATGCATTGAACCATGATCCCCTTAAGCTCGTGGCCTTTTAGTTCAGGAATATCAAGACTCTTCGCAAGCTCCTCAAAATACCAATTTTTGAGCTCTAGCGGACTCGCTAATTCTTTCTCTTTTGCCAGGTGGTTGGCCCAGAAAATTTCAGCAGCAATTTTATTTTGTTGCTTGTCTTGCGGGGGAGTTCCTTTTTCAAAGAATTCTAGCACCTGATCTATTTGAATATTTAGTAACATAGAACAATGGGTTTAGTTTACTTATTCTACAATGTATAAAATATTAAGTCAAACTTCTATAAAACCTTTATATTATCAATCAAAATAGATTTACGTTCGTCGCGATTGGTTGCTGAGCACTCCATGGCCACGACTGTACCTTCTTTTAAGAATCCACCAATTTTCTTGTAATTTTCAGGGAAAACCACGCCTTCAGCTACGCCTGACATATCAGAAATAGTCACGAAAGCCATTTTGGTATTTGATTTGGTCACTATTATTTTAATAGTATCTATATGAGCTACAAGGAGGGACTTTTGACTGTTTTGGTTCCTCTGCCAGTTTTTTTGATCTTTTGGTTCCGGCAGTGAAGACTCAAGTAGCTTTTCAATAGTTACTTCTGATTTTTTAATTTGATCAGAGTATCGATCAAGTGGGTGTCCTGAGATATAAAGACCGAGCAATTCTTTTTCCCAAGCCAAGCGTTGTTCTTGGGTAGCCGGAGCAACACCTCGTAAAGAGAGGGTACTTGTTGGTTTTGAAGCCATACCTTCAAAGAGAGAAAACTGGCTTTCATCCGTGACACGGACACCCTTATGGAATTGAAGTAATTCTTCTATATTGGCGGCAAGTGACCCTCGTTCTCCAAAAGCATCCATGGCTCCGCACTTAATAAGGGCTTCTAGGGATTTTTTGTTTAAGTTTCTATGAGTTACACGCTCTAGAAATTCTTCGATATTTTTAAAAGTCCCATTTGTTTTTCTTTCATGGATAATGGCTTTACCTATTTCTTCACCAAAGTTTTTTATATTGTTTAGTCCAAATCGGATTTTATTAGTTACAACTCCTCCGTCAGCTGACGGATCAACAACAACCGTGAAGTCAGAAAAAGACTCGTTTATATCTGGAGGAAGGATGTCGAAACCCATACGTTTAGCCTCAGCAATATATTCACTACATGTTTCAATATCACCACTCTCGGCTGTCATACAGGCACTTAGGTACTCAGCAGTATAGTTGGCCTTCAAGTAGGCAGTTTTATAGGCGACCATACCATAACTGGCAGCGTGAGCTTTGTTAAATCCATAAGCAGCGAATGGCTCAATCTTTTTCCAGAGGTCATCAATTTGCTTTTCTTTAAGTCCACCGTACTCTTTGCAACCTTTATAAAACTTCTCTTTTTGGTCAGCCATTTCTTTAGGGATTTTTTTACCCATGGCCTTACGGAACTTATCAGCTTCACCCCAATCATACCCAGCCAGACGGATAGCGGTAATCAAGACATCATCTTGATAGACCAATAGTCCATAAGAAGCCTCTAGATCGTCAACAAGTCGAGGGTCAGGGTAGGAGATAAGTTTTGGATTTTGTTTACGTTTAATATATTCTGGGATCACCTCCATAGGTCCTGGTCGAAAAAGTGCCACCATAGCCATCAAGTCTTCAACTTTTTCGGGACGTAGTTCTTTCAAAAAGTGGGTCAAACCATCACCACCCATTTGAAAAACTCCAACTGTCTCTCCGCGAGCAAGCATTTCAAAAACCTTTGGATCATCAAGTGGGATATTGTCGATATCTATCTTAATTCCTCTGATTTTTTCAATACGTTCGATGGCCCCAGAGATAAACTGTAAATTACGAATACCGAGCATATCGAACTTGGGCAAGTTTACAACCCCGTCGCGACCACCTGTGAACATATCGTACTGAGTGATTATTTTATTTTCGCCTTTAGGGTCATATTGGATAGGAGCAAAGTCAGTAATATCTGGGGTTGGAGAGATGACCACACCAGCA
>JANNRS010000049.1:0-12831 GCA_031401615.1 Minisyncoccota bacterium
CAAAAAAGCGGCCGTAAGTTAGCGATAAGGCCTGCCCATAGCAATATGGGCCGCAGCGAAAGATTTTCTGCCAACTGTTTACCAAAAACACAGCTCCCTGCGAACTCGTAAGAGGATGTATAGGGGGTGACACCTGACCAATGCCAGAAGGTCAATCACGGGCGGTCTGCAGCACATTGTGCTTGAACACGAATAAAAGTGCGACACCAATCCACGAATACATGCGAATGTACGAATGAGCTTCATTCGTGTCATTCGTTTAATTCGTAATTAGTGTCGAGTTTGTGTCGAGCTCAGCGTGCTGTAGGCTGACTTGTGCAAGCCCTGGTGAATGTCGGCCGTAACTATAACGGTCCTAAGGTTGTGCGTACAAGAAATTGTGCGTACAAGGACTGGGACTGTTGTAGGTGTTTAAGTAATATAGAGCCTTTAAAAAGTAGAATTACACCAAAAGCTACCTAACATGCAGTAATGCATTATTAGTCCATCGTGGGTAACAAGAGACCAACCCCACGCACCCGCCTAAAGAAAAGGGCTAAGTCAAATCTTTGATTTGACCGCCCGAACTTTTTATTTCGAATAAAAAGTTTTAGGGGTGAAGTAAGAGTCCTTCTGCATAGGAATAGAAGAGCGAAATTCCTTGTCGGGTAAGTTCCGACGCGCACGAATGGTGTAATGACTGGAGAACTGTCTCGAGGACTTGCTCGGTGAAAATACAATACCGGTGAAGATGCCGGTTACCTGCAGTTAGACGAAAAGACCCCGGAAGCTTTACTACAGCTTGGTATTGGGTATATTTGTATATTTCGTAGCATAGAGAGGAGACTTTGAAGCGTCGTTTTCGGACCACGTGGAGTCGTCAGTGAAATACTCTTATCTATATGTATATATCCTAACCGATACGGTAAAAACGTATCGAGACAGTGCCTGGTGGGTAGTTTTACTGGGGCGGTATCCTCCCAAAAAGTAACGGAGGAGTCCAAAGGTCAGCTAGGCGCGAATGGAAACCGTGCCGATAGTGCAATGGCATAAGCTGGCTTGACTGTGAGGGGGACATCCCGAGCAGGTGCGAAAGCAGAGCATAGTGAACCGACAATTCGCATTAGATGCGGTTGAAGATTAACGGATAGAAGCTACTCCGGGGATAACAGGCTAGTTCCGCCTAAGCGTCCATAGCGACGGCGGAGTTCGGCACCTTAACACATCGGGGTGCCATGCGAGGAATCGCATTAGTCCATTTCTATTATTTTCTCGCGAAAATAGTATAGAGATGAAAAAATTTGGCTTATAACGGTGGACACCATATACTAAAAAATATGGTCAATACCGTGGGAAGTCTTACAGAATTTGAACGATCGCTTATTGTAGGGTCGCTTCTAGGAGATGGGTATATGAGAATTATACCTGGCAGAGCTGATGCATTTTTAGAAATAAATCATTCTATAAAAGCACATCATTATGTTGATTATAAATACAATTCTCTCAAGAGATTATGTGAATCAGCTCCTAAAGAACGAACTACAAACGGCAATCGAGTTGCATATAGATTTTTTACTAAACAACATCAAGATTTAACAGGTTTGTATCAAAAGTTTTATAAGAGTAATAAAAAGATTATTCCCAAAGACTTAATACTTAGCCCTGTGACACTTGCAGTTTGGTACATGGATGACGGCAGTAAATGTCGTGAACATGATATCTATCTAAACACACAACAATTTTCGATGAATGATCAAAATATATTGTTATATAAACTTCGAGAACTTGGTATTATTGCCAGACTCAATAAAGACAAACAATACTATAGAATCAGAATTTTGAAAGAAAGCGTAGATACTTTTATGAAGATTATTTCTCCATATATTGTTCCATCTATGAAATACAAATTAGTAATGACCCCGTAGAGACTTGTTGTTTTACAGCAGAGTGTTCCATTTTCGGAATGCTAACACGCCAACTCCGACACCATCAGTGATTTGATGGAAGGAAGAAGATATAGTCCGATCCTCTTAGTAATAAGAGAAAATATGCTGACAGCGATGTCGGCTCACCTTATCCTGGGGGTGTAGAAGCTCCCAAAGGTTTGGCTGTTCGCCAATTAAAAAGGTACGCGAGCTGGGTTCAGACCGTTCAGGTTTAGAAAATGGATAGTAGAATTTAGAAACTAGTGGTTTTATTACTACTTATTCTCCAGGTTTTATTTTAGATTCTCTGACTTGAATCGTCTGAATCCCGAGGAAATTTTTTCAGCATTTTTTGAATTTAAAAAATGCATAACAGAATAAAATCTGTTTTAGTCTTTTCGTTCTAATAAAAGTAAAGTTCACATACATACTGCAAAATTATTTTGTATGTGAAAGAAAGATAACACCCGCCGGTACACACGTGCTATGGCGAGGTAAAAGAGAACCATCTTATTACGGCGGTCCCATTCAGTGATGAAAGGTGACATGCTCAACTAATATCGGTAGAATCCGCCAGCTGGCGGACAATACCGAGGGAAGGTTTTGTGAATTTCATAAAGGAAGTAAATTCCTTGAGGCCAAACTAGGTGTAACTTATAGACAATTCTGGTTGCTAATACTGACCAAAAATTCAGATCACGCCTACTATCCATTAAGGATAAGAATGTCGAACTGGGTTCCCTGGGTTTTCCCAACTTGAGTAAAAGGGAAGACGGTAACAAGCAGGACGGCAGCGCTATTGCGTGTACTATCCTGCTTCCTTTATGAAATTCATAAAACTACCCGTAGAGACTACACGTTGAGGGTCCACGTCGCTCGAAAGAGCTATGCGGACTAAGATATAGTCCATTCCACACAGTAATGTGTGAAAAGAAGCGTAAGACAGGTTGGTCTCCTATCTACTGCAGGCGTTGATACTTGAGGAAATTCGTTTCTAGTACGAGAGGACCGAAATGAACGAACCTCTGGTCTGTGGGCTCTGACGCCAGTCGGATTGCCCAGTAGCTATGTTCGGAATGGATAACCTCTGAAAGCATCTAAGAGGGAAGCCAGTTCCAAGATTATGTATCGTTTGAGGGCCCTAGGAGATGACTAGGTTGATAGGCACTACGTGGAAGCGCAGTAATGCGTTGAGCGAAGGTGTACTAATTGCCCGATTCCTATTAGGAAATCTGGAAATCATCCCCATTGGATAGGCGTAGCCGCCATCCAACGGGGTCAGAAAAAATTTTATTTATCCCGCCTTTTTTATAAATGGCGGGAATGCTTGTCCCGCCATGGCGGGGCGCAGTATTCGAGCTCACTGTCTTGGTGGTTTGTCGCAGGGGTCACACCTCTTCCCATTCCGAACAGAGAAGTTAAGCCCTGTAGAACCGATGATACTCACTTGTGGGGAAAGTAGGTAGCTGCCAGGACTGTGAGCTTGAATTCCGCCAGCCGGCGGACGAGAATACAATACAAAAAGCCATAATTTTGATTTATCATTGTTATGGCTTTTTGTATTCCAGGCATTATACGTAGGCAACGCCTCCTTATTAGTCATTTGACAGATATGGTCAGGGGGGGGTACTATTGGCGTATGGAAAATAAATTAAACAGTATAGAACAATCAAATATAGAGAAGGAGATTAAATTTAACAGAGAGCTTACTCTTGAAGAAATTTTTAAATGTCCAGAAGGAAGTAAATTTATTAACTCTTTTGGTTGGGCGCATACTGACCTTGAGTTAGAGAAAAAGGATGGGTATTTAGTCGGAAAGTATTCTTTCCTTGGTAACGAAACACATGAATGGGAAACACCTAAGGATATTAAAATACCACTAGAAAGCGTAGAACAGCTTTATGAAGATTTGCCAAGTGAGTTTAGAAATACTCCAAATCCACACGCAGAAGATAAGGATTTGGCTAAGAAAAAATCTATTAATGGAACTCATCATATAATGAGAGTAAGATCGTTTGACGAAAAAGCTTTTTGCCTTGACTAGCTAAAGAACCGAGCCTACGGAGGCAACGCCTCCGTAGTATGGATTTTACTGTGGTCCAAGTTTAGTTACGGAGGGTTACCCTCCGTATGTTAGTTTTCTAGACTTAACCAATAACCAATCAAACAATTCTTTTTTATGTTCGCTTATCTTTTTGAAATAAGGAGGAAATGATTTTGTGTTTAAGGTTTTAAATTTTGATTCCCTGTATTCTTTTATACTTGAGTAAGGGTAAGAAAAAACATAGTTTAATAATTGAACTGCATTTCTCTTTTTATCTTCTTTCCAATTTTTATCTATCAGTTTTGCCGGATTTAGGTGTATATAGGAATACATGTACTTCAAATAACGATCACTATCTATAAGTGTTGATTTAAATGATCCTTCATACAAACCTCCGGTCCTTTTATATTTTTTATTAAAGTACATTGAGTAAGCAGTTAGTAGCTTGAGCATATATTTCGAAATACCGTTATCTACCTTCTCGTATACAAGAAGGTGAAAGTGGTTTGGCATTAAACAATATGCGCCAATGTCAACTAGTGTTTCTCCTCTTTCAAATTCTTTATCAAGATTTCTCAACTCAATGTTCTTTTTGGTATTGCACACATACAATAAAAACAAGAAATGTTCGTAGTCTTTCTCGTTTTGGAATATGACTCTTTTATCAGTCCCACGATTGTACAGGTGATAAAATTCACCTGGCGCAAATGTTTGTTTTCTTGTTGCCATAATATTGATTATACCAAGTATTTATACGTAGGGTAGCCCTCCGTAGTGGACTGTGCGCTCGAGTATATCGAGAATACAATACAAAAAACCATAATTTTGATTTATCATTGTTATGGTTTTTTGTATTCCAGGCCTTATACGGAGGCGTTGCCTCCGTAGTGTCGTAGGCAACGCCTCCTTATTAGTCATTTGACAGACATGGTCGGGGGGGGGTAGTATTATGGCATGGAAACAGAACCAAAAATACAAGATTCGCTTGATACTAATGAAAAAGTTATAGATTTGGACCCAACGGTAGAAGGAGAAGAAAGGAGAACGAATGAATATTTTGAGCGCGTAGGTAAGATAGAGTCAAAAATGTCTGAACATTTTAAATTAAACATATTAGAGTTTCATCCAAATTGTGAAGAGGCAAAAAATATCTTGAGAGAAATTTCGGAGAATGAACAAGAATTTTATTCACTAACAGAAGATGAGATAAAGAAAGATGGCTACTATTACTATGCTGTTCAAGACACTATGAATGAGAGAGTAGCGATATTTTCTAATCATTCTGATCATAAGCCTATATCCCCAGAAAGGGCGTCTTCTGTGGATTTTGGTGGTAAATGGAAGAGTGAAAAAGTTATCTGGCATATAGACGCCAGATTAAGTCACATAAAACGGGCAGCATTTAAAGATTATTTTGATAAAAAATAAGAATACAAAAAGCCATAATTTTGATTTATCATTGTTATGGTTTTTTGTATTTTGGGCTCATAATTAATACTTTATTTGCTATACTAATACAATGGTTTGGGCGCAGAAGCGAAAATTGGCATATATGAGTGGGGTGATTCTATTTTTTGGAATAGTAGGGTTTTTTATTGTTCGTCACTATACAAATGTTCCACCAACTTGTTTTGATAAAAAAAGAAACGGTGGAGAGGTGGGCGTAGACTGCGGGGGAAATTGTCTTCAGTATTGTCCTAATGAGTTGGCTGATCCGAAAGTTAGGTGGAGACGGAGTTTTGAGGTTACTTCAGGTATAGTTACGTCAGTGGCCTACATTGAACACGGCTATCCAACATCTTCAGCTCGGAAAGTTCGCTATCAGTTCAAACTCTATGATGACAAAAACTCTATCATCACTGAAAGGGTGGGGGAAACATATCTAGGTCCCATGGGACGCACCGCTATAGTTGAATCATTGATTCCAACAGGTAACATCAAAGTAGCAACAACTCGTTTTTCTTTCTTGCCTCCAATACCGTGGGAAAAGAGTGATCCTATTTTTTCTCAAATTGTTATAAAGACAGACCGAACACTCCTTGAGTCTTATACCGGGGGACTACGTTTAACTGCTACACTTGAAAATCAATCCAGATATTCTTTTGAAAATATAGATGCAGTAGCTCTGCTTTATGATAACAGTGACAATGTTATTACTGCTTCAAAAATATTGGTCCCATCACTTTTGGGACTTGGCAAAGAAACAGTTTATTTTACATGGCCAAACAAGATAGATCCAAAAACGGTTCGTACTATAGAGGTTATTCCACGTTTTAATCCTTTTTCTGCAACACAGATATGATCGGTCGCTTACTTAAAAGTATTGATTGGAGTATTGCATTGGCTGTTATTCCTTTGATCCTCGGAGGGTTGGCCACTATGACCTCATTTGGCAGTGAGTCTCTACTCTTTGAAAAACAACTTCTCTGGATAGTTGTGGGGCTTGTTTGTATGTTTGCAGTCGCAAGTATTGATATTCGTTTTTTACGTGAATCTCGTTTTGTAGTTATCGCTTATATCTGTTCTTTAGGACTACTCGTTCTCGTTTTACTTTTTGGTAAGACAGTTAAGGGGGCCAAGAGTTGGTTTGATTTTGGGGGTTTCTCTTTTCAGCCTATCGATTTTGTTAAGCTTTTGGTAGTAATAGTTTTAGCCAAATATCTCTCTCGTAGACATGTAGCCATAGGCCAACTTAAACATTTACTGGTTTCTGCACTTTATGTCCTTTTACCGATTGGGCTTATTATGCTTCAACCTGACTTTGGTTCGGCTATGGTTGTGGCGCTCTTGTGGCTCGGTATGGCTCTGGTAGCTGGGATTTCTAGAAAACATATTTTACTGGTTGTTGGTATTTTAGTAGCAATTTTTATTTTTTCTTGGACATTTCTTTTCCAACAATATCAGAAAGACCGTCTTATTAGTTTTGTAAATCCAACTAGTGACATACGAGGCAGCGGTTACAATGCCTACCAGAGCGTTATTGCCGTGGGCTCTGGTGGAACTCTGGGTAAAGGGCTTGGGTATGGTACTCAGTCACGCCTAAACTTTTTACCCGAATATCAAACAGACTTTGTCTTTGCTGCTTTTTCGGAAGAATGGGGCTTTTTTGGAAGCTTTGTTATACTTTTTTGTTTTTGTTTTTTACTTTGGCGACTCAAAGTTCATGCTACTCGTGGAGCTAGTAACTTTGAAACACTTTTTTGTGTAGGTTACTTACTGCTTATCTTCGGTCACGTGGTTGTAAATATTGGTATGAACATCGGTATCATGCCAGTCACCGGTATTCCACTTCCTTTTATGAGCTATGGTGGGTCGCATCTCTTGGGGGAATTTATAGGTCTTGGTATAGTGTTATCGATGACAAGGTATGAAAGAGCTATTCACAGAGGAGATATCGATAAAGAATTTGTTGGCTATGCATAACCTAAATGAACAATTATTTTTATTTATCAACGGAGGAGCCCAGTACTATGGTGCACTGGATTATTTTTTCTTATTTATTACAAATATTTATGTACCTGTTGTGGTTATCTCAACTCTAGTTTGGTTTTTTATTGTTCTTCCCATAAAAAGCAAAGATCCACTTGCGCGTTTATCAACCTTTAGGCATGCTGGATTACTTGCTATATCAATTATGTTTGTCTGGGTTACCACAGCGTTTATTAAAGGTATGGTCGCTTTTCCTCGTCCGGCACAGCTTCTCTTAGACCTTCAACCACTCTCAACATTTGGTAATTATGATTCATTTCCATCAGCTCATACCGCCTTTGCCTTTGCTATAGCTACTTTTGTCTATCACTACTTTAAAGGTGCAGGGCGACTACTATTCTCTCTAGCATTTTTAGTTGGTATTTCTCGGATATATGTCGGCGTCCATTTTCCACTAGATGTCTTCGTTGGAGCTCTTGTGGGAATAGTTGTTCCTTGGGGTATTATTTCGGTTTTTAAGCCTTATAAGCAATAGCTTTTTTAAGGTTGCTAGAAACCCAAAAAAAGGCTAGAATGCGCTCTGTAACAACTATACATATATGATAAAGAAACGAATTTTTGCAGTATTGATTTTAATTGTTGGACTCGGTGTTGGGTGGGCAGTTTTTCGCTCTGAAGCACCAAACCCACCTAAAGCTTTAGCTAAGTTTCCATTTCACCTAGGTCTAGATCTCTCTGGTGGAACACATCTTTTATATAGTGCTGATATTAGTCTTTTAGCATCAAATCAAGTAGATGATTCTATGAACGCTCTCCGAGACGTTATTGAGAGACGTATCAACCTCTTTGGTGTTGGTGAGCCGGTTGTTCAGGTTCAAACTGGGTCCTTTGGTTCTGGTGGAGACCATCGTCTATCTATTGAACTCCCTGGTATCACTGATATCAGTAAAGCAATTGAAATGATTGGGCAAACACCATTCTTAGAATTTCGTGTTCAGTCAGATAAGCCACAAGAAATCACTGTTGGTAAAGACGGAGTTGCTACATTGGATGCTGGTGGAAATTTTGTACCAACACCACTTAATGGTAAATATTTAAAATCAGCTCAACTATCTTTCAACCCTACCACCGGTGAACCAATTGTTAATCTCAATTTCAATGATGAGGGAGCAAAACTATTTGAAGATATTACTCGTGCCAATGTTGGCAAGACAGTAGCTATCTATCTAGACGGAGCAGTTATTTCTGCCCCTGTTGTTCGAGAAGCTATTACTGGAGGACAAGCACAAATCTCTGGTAACTTTAATCCAACAGAAGGGCGGGAACTTGTAGGGCGGTTGAACTCTGGAGCATTACCAGTTCCTATTTCTCTTATTTCAACAGAAACAATTGGGGCAACTCTAGGTGAGCAAGCGGTCAAGGATGGTATGAAAGCCGCGCTTATTGGTTTTCTGGTTATATTCTTATTCTTGCTTGTTTGGTACCGACTACCTGGACTTGTGGCTTCTATCGCCTTAACCATATATGTGGCTATCACTTTGGCTTTGTATAAACTCATTCCTGTGACTCTGAGTACTGCGGGTATTGCTGGATTTATCATTTCTATCGGTATGGCAGTGGATGCCAATATTTTGATCTTTGAAAGATTCAAAGAGGAACGTCGTTCTGGTCGCAGTGTTCGTGATGCCCTCAGTGCCGGATTCTCTAGAGCTTGGCTATCTATTCGTGATGCCAATACTGCTAGTATTATCATTGCTATTATCTTGTTCTGGTTTGGATCATCTCTAATCAAAGGTTTTGCTTTAACTTTCGGACTTGGTATCGTTGTCAGTCTATTCTCAGCTATTGTGGTTACTCGACTATTTTTGGGAGCTTTACCAACGCTAGAAAATAGCAAGGTCGGTCGTTTCTTATTCGGTAGTGGCTTTATTAAATAGATAAAATAATATGTTTGTCATCAAATTTAAAAAATTATTTCTGAGTCTGTCCGTGCTCTTTGTAGTTCTCTCGATTGCTTCAATTACGATATTTGGTTTAAAGCTCAGTATTGATTTTAAAGGAGGATCAGCTCTTAGTTTGGAATACTCAGTTGCTCGTCCAGCTGTTGAGGAGATAAAAGCTTCTTTGTTAAATGCTGGTTTTGGGGACGCCAGTGTTCAGCCTGCTGGGGAAAATGGAGTGGTCATCAAAAGTCGAACATTAACAGAAGCGGAGAGAGCGACAGTTGTATCACTTGCAAGTTTAGATGGTAAAAATCAAGTAGAACAAAAAAGTTTTACAACTATTGGTCCATCAGTAGGTAGTGAACTTAAAAAGAAAGCAATTGCTTCTATTATTCTTGTTCTCCTAGCCATTATCTTTTTCGTAGCCTACGCTTTTCGAAAGGTTTCTCACCCAGTATCTTCTTGGAAGTATGGTTTTGTGGTTATTATTGCCTTGATTCACGATATTATTATTCCGTCTGGTATCTTTGCATTTTTGGGATATATATATGGAGTAGAAGTCGACACGCTCTTTATCGTTGCTCTTTTGACTACACTCGGGCTTTCAATCTCAGACACTATTGTGGTATTTGATCGTATTAGAGAAAATATAACAGCTAAGCAAAACAAACCTTTTGAACAGTTAGTAGGAGAAAGTTTGTCCCAAACTTTTGCTAGATCAATCAGTACTTCCGTTGTTGTTTTGTTGATGGTGCTTTCTTTAGTATTCTTTGGGCCAAAGAGTACTCAGTTATTTTCAATAGTTCTTGCTATAGGTATGTTCTTTGGAATTTACTCATCAATATTCTTGGCTTCACCACTTTTGGTTGTAGTAGAGAAATTGCAAAAGAAACAAAAATAAGAACAAAAAATCCCTTGAATTCAAGGGATTTTTTGTTCTTGTAAGCTAGAGAAAAAGTATTATAATACAGTGTATGACTACAACCATTATAATATTAATTATTGCCGCTGTACTCGTAGGTTGGTTTGTACTAACTTACAACAGTTTTATTAGAGGAAAGAACCAATTTACTGAAGCTTGGGCAGATATTGAAGTGCAAATGAAGCGTCGTTATGACCTGATCCCAAACTTGGTAAATACAGTTAAAGGCTACGCGACTCACGAGTCTACTGCCTTTGAAAAGGTCACTGAGGCGCGAGCCAAGGCCATGCAGGCTAGCTCTATAGGTGAACATGCTAGTGCTGAGAAAGTTCTTGGACAAGCAGTTACCGGGCTCTTCGGTATTGCTGAAGCTTATCCAGACCTAAAGGCCAATACTAATTTCTTGGAACTCCAGCGCGAACTCTCTGATACTGAAAACAAGATCCAAGCTGCTCGTCGTTTCTACAATGGAACAGTCCGAGACTTCAATACTCGTCTTCAATCAGTACCATCAAATATTGTCGCTGGAATCTTTGGATTCAAAAATGCTGAATTCTTTGATCTCGCTGATAATGACGCTGCTCAACAACCCGTTGAAGTGAAATTTTAAATTATGGAAGAAAAAAAGTACTGGTTTTTTGGCTCAAAATTAAATACAGCACTGCTCCTTGTACTCATCATTTTGATGGTTATTGCTATTAGATTTATGTTACAAAATAAAGAAACTTATTTGCCGATAATCAAAAAAGAAACCAACCAAGAAGAGCAAATAAAAATATCAGAACAAAAGGTTGTTCAGCAAAAATTTAATCTTAATTTTTTTAAGCCGATTTTATTAAATTTTCCGGACTCTGTTATAGGAGAGTGTACGGCAATGGGTAAAACATATTTTCTTCTTTATAGAGACAAGGCTTCAAATGGATCGCATGTTGTTGGATCAGCATACGAAATTTACTCACCACTTGGGGCACTTGTTGATACTTGTACACCAAATCCATCGGAGGAGCCGTCAAGTTTTTGTACAGAGTTTAGGACAAGACCTGATAGTATTTGTAAAACAGTTTTTGCTTCAAAAGATTCTATTGGTGCTGAAGAATATCCTAATGGTATCGATACTTATAATTTAAAATAATAATGGCAACACTCTATACTCAACAATCAAAAAATATTAGAAGAAACTAATCAATAAACTATGATTAATTAGTTTTTAGACAAAACACCACGATCGTGGTGTTTTGTCTAAAAACTAGGTATACTAGAATAGTGGTAAAAATACAAACACAAAAATTAAACAAAATTACAGTTGCTGAGATCATACTCACCACTGTAGCAACTGTAGGAGTTCTCTCTATTGCTCTGGTTGCTCCAAATGCTTTAAAACTATTACGTTTGGCAAAGAAAAAGTATGATCCAAAGTATTATTTGGCAAAAAAGACAAAACAAATGATCAAACAAGGACTTCTAAAAGAAGTTGTGGTCGGGAGCTGGAAATCAGTATCTCTTACTTCAAAAGGAGAAAGAGCTCTAAAAAAGTATCGTTTTCAACAACGACCTAAACAAAAATGGGATGGTAAATGGAGAGTAGTCATATTCGATGTGTGGGAAAAGAGTCGAATTCTAAGAGATGCGCTCCGTAAAGAAATAAAGCAGATCGGCTTTATTCAACTACAACAGAGTGTATGGATTTATCCATACGATTGTGAAGATTACATTGAGCTATTGAAGTCAGATCTAAAATTTGGCAAAAATGTCAGGTACATGATTGTTGAAAAATTGGATAGTGACTCTAGTCTTCGCAAACAATTTAATTTGTAATCAATTTAGTAATTAGTAAAGTTTTTTTCTTATTATACAAAACACCACGGCCGTGGTGTTTTGTATAATTTTTAGATATCGGGAGATTTGTTGTTCATGGTATAATACCGCTTATATGGAAAACGAACAAAAGAAATATTGGTTTTTTGGTTCAAAATTAAATACAGCGTTACTTCTTATTCTGATTATTTTGATGGTTATTGCACTTAAGTGGATGTACCAGAATCAAGAATTTTATAGACAAAATCTAGGAGTAAAAGATGAGTATCAGATCCCTGTTGGTGATACTAAGTACGATGGTAATCCAAGCGAAATAGTTAATACCACTTACATATATAATAAACATGGGTTTACTATTGAAATTCCCAAGTCGATTATTCCTTATGAAGTAGTAAACGCTAGGGGGACACGTACGGATATTTTTATTGGTGATAGTTTAATAGCTTATGTCACAGACGCTAGTGTTTGGGAGAATAATGCCCAAAATTCATTTACTTACAAGAGAGATGAAAAGATTGGTCAAACAATTTTCAAGGTTTACCAAAATGGTGAGAATGAAATTTATTGGTTTAAACAAGGGCAAGTTGGATACTATAGTGGCGACAAAGGATTACTTCAAACCTTTAAATTTATTGGCTGGCCAGTATCTACAGTTCTACCAAAATATATGGGTACGATGGCTTCTGGTGCTGGATGGCCTCCTATAATCACAACTTCCTCAGCTATATATTCTTGTACTCGAAGTACCCCAAGAGAAGGTCCTACTACACTCGA
>JANNRS010000050.1:0-24464 GCA_031401615.1 Minisyncoccota bacterium
TGATCAAGCCATCACTCTCCCAACCTCTTTTACCACCCTTACCGGTTCCGGGACTGACCCTGATGGTACAATCTCTTCATATGCTTGGACTAAGCTTTCTGGTTCAGGAACCATCTCTTCACCTTCATCTGCTATAACAAACATCACAGGACTCACCGCAGGTTCCTCAATCTTCCAGCTCACAGTCACTGATAATGGGGGACTAACAGCAACTGATACAATGAGCGTTGTTGTTAGTACCAGTATCAATGTCCCTCCTGTTTCTAATGCTGGTACAAATCAAGCCATCACTCTCCCAACCTCTTCTACCACCCTTACCGGTTCCGGGACTGACCCTGATGGTACAATCTCTTCATATGCTTGGAGCTTTACTTCCGCGCCTTCTACTCCAAGTATCTCTGCTCCTACTGAAGCAACAACACTAGTTTCTAATCTTGTTTCCCCTGGGGCATATGTCTTCATGCTCACCGTCACTGACAATAGTGGAGCAACAGCAACATCTCTTGTCACCATCACTGTTCAGACTGCTGGAGGTGGAGGAGGAGGTGGAGGTGGAGGTGGTGATTCTTGTCCACTTGGTACCACTGGTGTATATCCAAACTGTACTATTATTATTGCCAATGTCTGCCCTACAGGAACAACTGGTATCTATCCAGATTGTATCGTCTATACTTCCAGTTCTAATTCAATATATTTTGTTAATACCCTTAAATTAAATATTAGAGCAAGTGCAAGTATTTTGTCAGCCAAAGTTGACACTATAAAAAATAGGACTCTTCTTGAAGTCCTAGAAGGGAATAGAAGTAGTCTATGGATTAAAATCAAAACAGATACTGGACAAACTGGCTATGTTGTAACTCGGTATACTCAACAGCTCGTTAAGATTGGAGATCGTGCCTCTGTTACGGTTAGATTAGCTAATGTTCGCTTTGATGAATCACTCCGATTCAAGCCACTTCGAACACTCAAGTCAACAGATATTGTTGATGTACTATACGTTTCTCCGATAACAAGTTGGGCCAAGATCAAATCTACCGATGGTAAAACTGGGTTTGTGAACAAATTCTTGCTTAAGGTGGTTCAGTAATTAATGTTTTACAAAGGATTAATTTTGCTGTAGTATATGGCCCATAGCCCCCGTTTCCCGCCACGCCACGTGCTAGCGGGACATAGGTCCGAAGCGGGCTAAAACATCTGAATAGATGTTCGCCTGATCAAAAGCAGGGCTTTTGATTTAAGGCTTATTTATTAATAACAACAGCTTAAAAACTCAATTTTTAAGCGATTATAATGTCAGAAAAAAACACACGTTTGTATGAACTAGGTTTTATCCTTGTTCCAACAACACCAGAGGTTGAAGTTCCGTCTAAGGTGGAAGCCCTCAAAACTCTTATTAAAGGAGTGGGAGGAACAGCTACCACAGAGGGTGCACCAGAGTACATTGATCTTGCTTACACAATGGAAAGATCATTAGGTAGTAAAAAATATAAATATTCTCAAGGATATTTTGGTTTTATCAAATTTGAAACAGACCCAGAGTCTTTAGAGTCTTTGAAAAAATCACTCGATGCAAATCTTGATCTTGTTCGATATATTCTCCTCAAGACAAACCCTGAAAATACTATCATCTTTAAAAAGCCGAAACTAGAAGCTAAGAGAGATGGTGGGGTAATAGATGAAGAAATTATTGACGAGGTAGAAGAGGTCGAAGATCTCTCAGCCCACGAAGCTCTACCTGATCTTCTCCCAGAACTTGAAATAGTCGAAGAAGTGAGCGAAAAGGAAGCGGAATAATTGTCCACTTTCTTGTACTTGCACCTATCAACTAACAAATATAAACTAATCATATGTATCTCAACAAAGTATTTATCATCGGGAACTTAACTCGTGACCCAGAGCTCAAAGCTCTGCCTACTGGCACCAAAGTAGCTAGTATTTCTTTGGCTACAAATCGTACATGGAAAGATGCTCAGGGCGCCAAGAAAGAAAGTGTCGAATATCACAACGTTGTGGCCTTTGCTCGCCAAGCGGAAGTCATTGCTCAGTACTGTAAAAAAGGAAGCTCATTATATATCGAAGGACGTATCCAAACTCGTAGTTGGGATGCAACCGATGGAACAAAGAAGTACCGTACTGAAATAGTGCTTGAGAATTTCCAGTTTGGTCCTAAGGGTATGGGTGGAGGCACAGGTGCCCCAATGACCGGTCCACACTCTGATGCTGAAGCCCCACAAGCACAAGCAAAGCCAGATCTAGATACTATTGAATATCCTGAAGAAGAAATAAACTTAGAAGACATACCATTTTAATCAACAATTATGAAACAAGATTACTTTAATGCGAATAGTATTCATTTTATCGACTACAAAGATATCGATAGTTTGAAGAAATTCCTCAATCCAAACGCACGAATCAATTCTCGAAAGCGAACTGGCCTGACGGCTAAAAATCAGCGCGCACTAGCTGAGTCAGTAAAGCGAGCTCGATTTATGGGACTACTTCCATTCGTAGCTAACTAACAAACACAAAAACCGCCCTAAGGGGCGGTTTTTGCTATTTAAGGTACTTGTGCTAGTATCAAGAAAAATTAAAAACACATGGACAATTTAAAATTATTTATGTTGATGCTTGGTTGTAAACCACCAGGCAGGTACACAGAGCAGCACGACATACTGTTTACTATTGCTGAAGATTTTCCCAGTACAGAAACAGACTCACGAGCATTCTGGAGAGAAGCTGAAAAGATACACATTGATGCATGGAGAACTGTAACATTAGTTGATAAGTACAAAATATTAGTTGTACCTAAACAAGCTAAACAGCAGGAATCGAAGTTGAAATTGTTTTTCATTAATCTAGGTGGATACAAGAAGGGAGAGTTCGATGAATTTCATTACAAAGTATTAGTTGTTGCTGAAGATGTTGGAGAGGCTCAGCGTAAGGCAAAAGAATCAGCGTTTTGTATTCATTATCCTGGTGTTTCAAAAAACTCTCTTCCACATATTGACGATAAATATGGAGTTGATGTAGAAGAAGACGAAACGTATGAGGTAAAAGAAATATTACCTACATATCTCAAAGATGAGCATTCAATTTTAATTGAAGAAGTTTCTTTTCCAGGAGAAATGGTGAATGATGAAATTCATCTTGGCTATCAACGGTATGAAAAATTGAAGAAATAAACTAAAAGTCTCCACGTTGAGACTTTTTTTATATAAATTAGTTCGCTCGTTCGGTATATTCTCCAGTTTCAGTATTGATACGGATTTTTTCACCGATAGTGATAAAAAGAGGGACTGTGATCTGAGCTCCAGTTTCAAGTGTTGCAACTTTATTGCCACCAGTGACACTGGCGCCTTTGATAGCTGGGGGAGTGTCAGTGACTTCGAGCTCTACTTTGATTGGCATCTTCACACCTATCACTTGTTCTTCATCATCATCGTTGGTGTAGATGATGGTCTCTACTTCGCTGTTTGGCTTCACAAAACGGATTTTGTCTCCGATTATTTCTTCTTTGAGAGTAAAACGGTTACTTGGATCTTTGACGTCGCAGAACCAAATTTCATTTTTGTTCTTGTATAAAAACTTAACTGCCCGAGTGGTGATATCAGCTTCTTCAGCTTTTTCTGAACCACCAAATGATATTTCAGCCACTCGTCCTGTTATCAAGTTCTTGAGCTTAGTCGCGTTTACTGGCTTTCTTTGTTGTTTACGAAATACGTGTGAAGTCAGGACTTCATGAGGCATTCCATCCCAAACAATGATTTTGTGTTCTTTAATTTCGTTATACTCTAACATTGACATAGTATTTTGTAGTTATTAACAGGCAGATTGTAGCCCATATAGTCAACATATACAAGCGTGATATACTTTTTTTATGTATAAAAGAGAACATAGAGGTGTTTCCTTAGTAAAAGGTTTCAGCATGGTGGAACTACTGATTGTTATAGGGATATCAGGTCTTATTAGTGGCGGGGTTTTTGTCGCAGTAAAAGCTTCAAAAGAAAAAGGGGCAGATGCTGAAACCAGAACAGTTATTTCAGATATATCAGTTAAGGTAGAAGAACAAGAAATCGCTCCAGGGGTTGTTGATTATGAAAAGTCTTTTACTACCACTGAAGCAACTTCTAGATTGGTTGAGTTGGCCTCGAAATACAAAGTCTCTAGTGAAAATTATGAGTATTCAGTAAGCAAAGATAGTTATGCTATCGTTTTTCCATTAAAGAGAGGTGGTTATTATTGTATTGACTCTGCAGACAAGGCAACAGGAAGACAAGTGGTAGGACTTTTTGAAACTAGTGGTCCAAAGAATTGTGATAATGCAACAAGGATAGTTCAACCAGATGAGGCTTGTGTTCCAGGGAATCCGTGTGATCCTTCGCCTCCTATTTGTGAAAATGGCGAAATCTGGGACGGAGACTGTGATCCTGCCAAGTAAAGATTACGAGGGTGGCATAGGTCCTGGAGTAGAGCAGTCAATTCCTTAATAGTGGATCTTATAAAAAACCCTACCAGAGTAAGGTTTTTTATTTATAATTATTCTTCTCCAGAAGAGCTTTCAAGAACCACTTCCTTCATACGCTTACGAACATCTTTCATGATTTGATCACGAACCTTTGGATTCTCTCGCATAAAGACTCGTGTTGCATCATAACCTCGTCCAAGCCTCACTTCTTCTTTGTCTTTGCCTTCAGGTATGTATGAGTATGATGTGCCACTTTTGGTCATGACGCCGAGCTTTTCGCCGAGGGCAATAAGCTCACCTTCAAGTGAAATACCTTCACCGTAAATAATATCGAACTCTGTTTGTTTGAAAGGGGAGGCAACTTTGTTTTTAACAACTTTGACGCGAGTACGAGAGCCAACAACTTCTTCACCTTTTTTGATTTGAGCAATACGACGAATATCAAGACGAACTGATGTATAGAATTTGAGAGCCTTACCTCCTGGAGTTGTTTCTGGATTACCAAACATAATACCGATTTGCATACGGATTTGGTTGATGAAGATCACCACCGTTTTTGATTTGTGAACTATAGCTGTTAGTTTTCGGAGTGCTTGAGACATGAGACGAGCTTGTTTGCCCATATGTTGTTGTCCCATGTCACCTTCGATCTCATCTTTGGGAGTCAGGGCTGCCACAGAGTCGATAACAACGACATCGATTTTACCACTACGAACTAGTGACTCACAGATCTCTAGTCCTTGCTCTCCAGTGTCAGGTTGAGAAATCAGAAGTTCTTGAATTTTCACCCCAATCTTTTGGGCATATTCTGGATCCATAGCATGCTCAGCATCGATATAGGCACAGATGCCACCGAGCTTTTGGGCTTCAGCCACGATATGTAGAGCCAGAGTTGTTTTACCAGAAGACTCCGGGCCAAATATTTCCATGATACGTCCACGAGGCACACCGCCAATACCAAGGGCAATGTCGAGTCCGATAGAGCCGGTCGGGATAACAGACAGTGATACTTTTGGTGTATCGCCAAGTTTCATGATGGCCCCTTCACCAAACTTGGTTTGAATACTTTTAATGGTATCCTCGATAGAGCTGTCCATTGATTTTGCTTCTTTTGTTGCTTTCTTTGCCATATATAAAAATATTATTATTGATAATGAATATTCAAACTTGTGGCCACCTCTGATGTGGGCTCTGCTACAAGATGAAGTACTTTATATTTTTCTTTTCCAAAACGATCTTGTTCTGCAATCTCGATTATATTATAACCAGGTGATAGGACAACACCATCAGCGAATGATCCATTTTTTGCTACAGCCACAACTCGGCCATTTATAGCTACCGAGGAAGAATGTTTGGCAATCCCAGAAATAGGTAAAAATGAATCAGTGACAGTCGCACCATCTTTTACTGTTACGATAGAAAGCGGAGCACCAAGAAATAAATCTTTAGTATTATAAAAAATCAGTCCAATAACCGCTACAGCCCCAAAGAATATTATTATTTTTTGTAGGTTTGGTATTTTCATCATAGTCCTAACTCTTCTGCGACTTGATCAACCGTCGACTGTTTTGGTCCTGCGACCAATACGTCTCTAGGTTTGGCGCCGTCGGCTCCACCAATAACCCCTCGCTCTTCCAGCATATCCATGAGTCTGGCAGCTCGAGCATAGCCAACTTTGAGCTTACGCTGAAGGTATGAGGTTGAACCTTTACCAGCTTCTATTATTATAGCGCGAGCTTCCTCATAAAGCGCGTCATCGTCATTATTATCAGCAATACCATCGGCAAACAGAGACTTTTCGCCAGTCATTTGACCTGTTAGTTCGATAGTGGCACGAACATCATCTTTGTAGGCGTCTTTGAGGTATTTAACGACTGATTTGACCTCTTCTTCAGTTACATAGGCGCCTTGAAGTCTGCGTGGCTGGTTGTCGCCAACCATGGCTAACATATCTCCTTGCCCTAGGAGTTTTTCAGCTCCGACTGTATCCAAAATAGTGCGAGAGTCAATACCTGTTGGTACCCGAAAGGCAATACGAGAAGGAACGTTGGCTTTGATTAGTCCGGTAATAATATTGACCTCTGGTCGCTGTGTTGAAAGTATAAGATGAATACCAACAGCTCGAGACATTTGGGCCAAGCGGACAATTGCGGCTTCGAGTTCTCGAGGATAAGCTTGCATGATATCAGCGAGCTCATCGATGATGACGACGATATATGGCATACGCTCTGGTCCGTCTGGAGTTGCGTCAGCGCCACCAGCAAATTCTTTTTCATGCTTCTTATGATATGAATCAATATCTCGTGCTGATTCTGATTCTAAAATGTCATAACGGCGATTCATCTCTGATGCGGCCCACTTTAGTGATAGGATAGCTTTCTTAGCATCAGTGATAACTGGAGTCAAAAGATGAGGGATGCCGTTGTAGAGTGTGAGCTCAACACGTTTTGGGTCGACAAAAATAAATCGTAAGTCATCCGGTCCATGACGGTATAGGAGGGAAGTAATAGTTGAATGGATAGCTACACTCTTACCAGAACCAGTTGTTCCAGCGATCAAGAGGTGAGGCATTTTAGCCAAAGAATCAACAACTACTCTTCCAGAGATATTTCGTCCTAGTGACAATAGAAGAGGTCTATGATTTTCAGTAAATGCTGGATCAGTCAAAAGACCAGAGAGGCCGATAATTGTTTTAGTTCTATTTGGGATTTCAATACCCACCAGAGATTTACCTGGAATAGGGGCTTCAATACGGATAGGGTGGGCAGCCAGAGAAAGCGCTAGGTCATTTTGTAGTCCGACGATACGAGCCAATTTGACTCCTTGGGCGGGCTTGAGCGCATAACGAGTAACTGTTGGGCCGATAGTGATCTCGTCCATTTCAACTTCAATACCAAACTCGGCGAGTGTTCGTTTGATAATATTGGCATTAGCTTTGACATCACCGACATTGGCTTTACCCCGATCTTTCTCCAGTAGGGAAATTGGTGGTGGAACATAACCTAGAGCACTGAACTTTCGCTTTGGTAATGGAATAACAAAATCTTCTTCACCTGATTGTACAGGGGCTGTTGTATTGTTTGTTTTCACTAGCTCCAACTTTCCCTGTTCAGGGACATCTTCTGGGTTACTATATGTAGCATCATCGAAAGTTTCTATTTTAGGAGCTTTTTTAAATAAACCAAGTATCCAATTTTTGAAAGCTTCAAAATGAGGGAAAAGGTTGGGTGTACGGTCGAAGAATATTATCAGTGACCCAACAGAAACAAATGCCAAGATCAGTCCACCAAAAGCGGTATCAAAGAGTGTTACAAAAGGGAAGCGAACCATAGAACCAACAGCTCCACCATGGGTTGGATGGGCAAAGGTTAGTAGGCCCAAAAGTGACAACAGACCAATACTCCCTCCGAACCATTCTCGAGGAGTTGCAGATATAGATTTCTTTCGCAGTACTAGTATCCCAGCAGTCAGTAGACCGACCGGAAGCATCAAGGCTCCAGCGCCTAAAAGTAGATAGGATCCACGCCACAATAGTAGCCCGCCAACTCCTGCTCCACCTATTGCCCCACCAAAAGATATAAGTGAAGCCAGGATAAGCACTAGTCCAAGTATGACGTGGTTGGTAGTACCACCCTTTTTCGTTTGGTTTTTTGTAGAAATAGGTTTCTTTGCCATGAACTATAAGAGTATATCACGATACCCCTTCTAAATGCTTGTACTACAAGGGTTATTTGGAAACAAACTAGCTCTTGCCACAAGGGGGAGCTGTCCTTTATACTGTCCTTAATAAGTTTTTCCCCTCAAAAGGACACAGTTATTAAAAGACATAATAGACAAAAAAATGAACAGCCTTATCACCCATAAAAAAAAAGGAAATCAAAAAGACATCGAAAAAGGACAAAAAATTGTGGCTGCTATATACCTAATCACTAAACATCTTCCAGAAAAGGAGCCTATTCGACATTCCTTGAGAAAGCTCTCTATTTCATTTGTCTGTGCGTCTTCTTTGGAACAGAAAGAATTACTCTCTCAAATAGAAATACTCCTCGGTTCGTCTGTCCTCGCTGGTCTTATTAGCGAGAAAAATACCTCTGTTGTAGTTTATGAAGCTAAACATTTTTGTGACCACGATCATAGTGAAGAAATGCTCGCTAGTTTAGGGGAACTATTTGAACCAAACAATGCTCGTCAAATACACAGCCAGACAGCTATAAAGGACATCAAAAGGACACAATCTCAAGGACTAATACATTCAGTTCAAAGACCGACAGTAGAGTTGTCTTATACAAAATCTTATGAAAAAAATATTATAAATAAAGGGTCTAGACAAGATAAAATATTGTCGTTTATAAATGATAAAAAAAGTGCTGTTATAAAAGACATAGTTTCACTCTTTCCGGAGGTCAGTGAAAAGACAATTCAACGAGAATTAAACACTCTCATAAATGATGGTCGCATTACTAAGCGTGGTAGCAAAAGATGGAGTATCTATATGGCAGTAAACTCTCTGTTGTAGCCTTTTGTGTAAGGGTTTTATGTAAGAAAAGACCTTTTGTTTCGTCAGTAGATGTGAGTGGTACTTTTCGCCTAATTTATTTTCTTTTTTTAAATAAAAAAGATATAATAAAGTTATCGTAATATCTGGCTCATTTCGATGGGTCGTGGTATTATGGTAGCTGTCTTTTGCTCTGTTTTAGCCTTTGGGTTTTTAGCATAGCAGGAGACAAAATAAATAGGTGGGAAACCACTGAAAAAGGAATGATCATTGAAAACTAAATAACAAATATTTCATGCAGAAATGCGTGAGATATGTTCTTAGGTTTCAGTCGACATTCCTTGTTTTGTTTTCTGCGATGTAAATATTCTTAAGTGGGGTATGAGCAAAACGGAAGACACAATCGGCCCTGTCGACATGGCAGATGCATACAATCTATATATGCGTTTGCAATAGATAAAAACACTCGTCATTCATATGAGGGTGATAAAGACTCTCTTATGAAAGACAAAGGTATAAAATACGTAACGTTCGTCGATGTTACATCAATAAAAATATACCCATTATAAAACGATAAAATTATGTCTAAATTTACAAAAATATTAGTAGGGACTCTCCTTGCTGTAGTTATTGCATCAGGTACATCTGAAGCAGCTATGACTTGGTCACGTTCTCTAAAACAAGGATCTACTGGTGCAGATGTTAAGGATCTTCAAATGTTCCTAAACATGTGTGCTGATTCTAAGGTGAAGGATTCAGGTGCTGGTTCTCCAGGATTTGAAACTTCAACATTTGGTCCAGCTACAAAAGCAGCTGTGATCAAGTGGCAGGCAGCTCGTGGCGTTAATCCAATTGGGATTTTCGGTCCAGCTAGTCGTGCAAAAGCTGCTGAACTACAAGCGTCTTCAAACGTTTGTGGCGGTGGCGTAGTGATAGTTCCTCCAATTGGCCAAACTGGTCCTGTTATGGCAAGTCTTGCTACTAACAATCCTGCTTCAGGTACATTGGTTGCTGGTCAAGCTACGGCTGATCTCGCACACTTTACCTTTAGTGGTTCAGGAACAGTTACAAACATTACACTAAAGAGGCTTGGTGTTTCTGCTGACTCAACTCCTTCAAACGTTTACCTCTTCGATGGGGCTACTCGTTTAACAGACGCTGCTTCAGTAAACAACCTCGGTATAGTTACATTTAATGTTCCTGCTGGTCTATTTACAGTAGCTGGTACAAAAACCATCTCTGTAAAGTCTGATATTGCAACACTTACTTCAGGTCAAACTGTAGGTATGATGCTTGCAACATTCACAACATCAGCAGGTGTCGTAAATGCAAACCTTTCAGGTAACATCCATTCAATAGCTTCTGCTACATTGGCCGCAGTTTCAGCTGGTACAGTTACTCCTTCAGGAGCAACTCTAAATCCAGGTGCAGCTGTAACAGTATGGCAATCAAGTCTAAACGTTTCTACAAGAGATGTTTGGATGAAGAGATTTGCTCTTCGAAACGTTGGATCAGCTCCATCAGCATCTTTTGCTAACTTCAAGCTCTATGTAAATGGAGTACAAGTTGGTACAGCTAATGGTCTTGATATCAATGGTTATGTTACTTTCGATCTTAGTGCAACTCCAGTTGCTCTAGTTTCAGGTTCACGCGTAGTTCGCGTAGATGCTGACATAGTATCTGGTGCTTCACGAACTGTTAATTTCTCACTACGAAATGCAGCTGACGTAGATTTTGTTGATTCAAGCTTCGGCGTGAACATCTCACCTACTTCTGCTCCATGGAGTCCTGCTGCAAACAGTACAATCAGTGGTACTTCAGGAGGAACTTTGACAATCGACAAGGATGTTAGTTCACCTTCTACAAATGTCACTTTGGCTGGTAACGATGTAAATCTCGGTACTTTCAAAGCAACAGCTTTTGGTGAATCTATCAAAATCGAAACATTAACAGGAGGATTCACATATGTGGACACTGTTGATGATAACCCAGCTGGTGCTGGTAGTACTGCAACTCTACGAAATGGCCGAATGTTGATCAGTACAGATGGTGTTAATTGGGTACAATACGGTTCTACTTCAACTTTGCTTGCTGCTGGAACTTCATTTACACTTAATTACACCGTAGTACCTGGAGCTCCAGTTTGGATCCAACTACATGCTGATATCTTCGACAACGACGGTACTGGTGATCTAAGTGCAACAGATACGATTTTAGCAAAACTAGTTGCTGGTTCTCTTAATGCACAAAGAGTTGATTCTCTTGGTACATTTAGTACATCTCTAGTAAGTGCTAATACTCTTACTGTTGCTTCAGCTTCTGCTACTTTGACAAAGAATGGTACTTATGCAAACCAATCAACAAGTCTTCCTGCAGCTAACTTCAAAGTTGGTTCATGGAACTTGTCTGGTTCTTCTATAGAAGACATTCTCCTCACTACATTGTCATTTGACATTGATGAGTCAGTCGGTACAGAGTTTGACGAAGGAGATCTTACAAATATCTACGTAGTAGTGAAGAATGGTGCAACTATTGTTGCTCAGCCAGCTCCACTTTCTACTGGTAGTACAGGTGCAGATCTAAACTTCTCACTAAATTACACACTTCTTAAGAATGCAAACTTGACAATAGAATTGTTTGCAAATCTTACAGACGATGGCCTTGATATGGTTGCTGGTGTTTCTGGTGGGTCTGATGCTATCGATGCAACAGACGCAGTAATCACAGACCTTACAGTTACTGGTACAGCTCTTGTATCTGGAACTGCAGTCACAGCGACTTCTGCTGATACAGCAGGTCAAGCTATCGCTTACGGTACAGCTTCTATCACAGCTACTGCGGATGCTTCAACACCAGTTGCAACTATCGTATCTGACAATCAAACAGTCACAGCGGCTACACTTAAATTTGCTGCAGTCACTGCTGGATTCAATGTCACAGATCTTACTTTCACTCTTGCTAACGCAACAGTGGCATCAAGTGTAGATCTTTACGATGGTGCAACATTAGTTGCTTCAAAGCCAGGTGCTGCTACAGTAGTATTTAATGGTCTTGCTTGGAATGTTCCAAACAATACAAATAAAATACTTACTGTTAAGTTAGTACTTAATGGAGTAGGAATTGGTGCAGGAACAACAGGTTCTTCCCAACTTCTTACTTTGACATCTTTCTTAGCTACAAATACATCTACAGGTGTAAATGCAGCTGGAACAGAGTCTAACCCAGCTGGTAATGCAATGTATGCTTACGCTTCTATCCCAACAATCTCAACAGTAGCTCTTCCTTCATCATTACTTGCTGCTGGAACACAAACTCTTTCTCAATTTACAGTTGGTACAAATGGTTCAGGAACAATCGGATGGAATAGAATGGTCTTTAGTATAGTTAAGACTTCTGCTCCAACTCTTGCTACCTTTACACTTTGGAATGCTGATTCAAATACTGAGATAGCAGGAACATCTGCGATTGAAGATACAGCTAACGCGAACACTTGTCTTGCGACATTGCTTGGATGTAGAGTTTCTTTCATCCCTACAGTTGAACAACAAGTTTCTGGTGCCGTAACTTACGCTCTAAAGGCTACAGTTGGTGGTACTATCGTTACTGATGACTATGTTTCTACAAGTATGGCTTCTCCATCTGCTTACGCTGCTTCTGCTGCTTATGCAACACAAGCTGCTCTAGGTGGTGGATTTGCTGACTACGCGACTGCTGGAACAACTCCATCATTCATTTGGTCTGATACTTCTGCGACAAGTCATGATACAACTACTCTAGACTGGAGTACTGATTACAAAGTCAAGAATCTTCCATTAAGTGGACAAAATCTTACAAAATAAGATTAGTGTAACTTAAGAAGACTCAAAACTGAGTGATTAAGCTAAAAGAAGAAATTCTCTAAGCTAAGTTAACAAAAACCACCCCAAAAGGTGGTTTTTGTTTTCCATATTTTTGTATTACAATGACCTTATGAACAAGGATAAATTAAAGATCGTCATTACCGTAGCAGTTCTTTTATTGATAGGTTTAGCTTTTTACTTATTTGGCTATAAAAAACCCAAGGCAATAGAAGAGCAAGTTGAAACTCCTAAAGGCCAGACAACAGAAGAGGGTGTAGCTCCAGTGGTCTCACCACAAACGAATACAAAAAGTGACAACCAGGTCCTATTTGATAAGAAAATGAAAGAAGCTAGTGGATACTTTGTTAAAGCTGACTACAGTTCAGCTATTACTGCTTATAACCAAGCTCTGACAATCACCAAAAGTGAACATGCTTATGTTGGGTTGTTTTCAACCTACTCGGCTCAGAAAGATTATCTAAATGCTGAAAAAGCTATTTTGTCGGCTATAAAAATAAACCCAAATGGTTCTGACTACTGGAGTTGGTACTTAGTCCTTCTTCAAGATGCCATGAAAGCGCCTCGGACCAAACTCGACTCTGTTTACACTGATGCTTATAGTAAAATCTCCGCTAATAAAAAGATAAATATTGTTACTGCCTATGCACGTATACTTGAAAATCTTGGGGACAAAGCTAGTGCAATAAAGGAATGGCAAAAAGCTATCACCCTTAACCCTAGTATGCAAAGTGTCTATCAAGCAGAAATAGATGCTTTAAATAAATAGTTTTAGTATGAAAGATTTCTTTAAGAATAATCTAAAAGCCATAATCACTCTTATACTTTGTGTTTTAGTTCTGGGTGCTTTGATAATGTTTACTGGTAAAGAAATACTAAACCCATTTGATCTTTCGAGAATAGGAACACCTATTGTTGATGTTGATAACTCTATTAAAGAAATAGAGATCCAAAGCCAGGGCGATTTATCTTTGTCTTCTACTCTGTCTAACTCAAAACTAAATGACGACGCTATGAGTTACGGAGATTTCTTGGAAGTATATGGTGACAAAAGAATTCAGTTTGATGAGGGTTGTCGTGCTACCCCAAACAATGCTTCATTTACTGTTGGTGACTTTCTAATACTCGACAACCGCTCTGATAAAGTCCAAGCTGTTAAGTTTATTGATGATTTGTATGCACTACCACCATTTCATGTCCGAGTTTTCGAACTCAAACGCCAAGGTATATTTGATATCGACTGCGGTAGCTCCAAAAATGTTGCTAAGATCACAGTTCACTAAAAGCTTGCCAGAAACTCTTTTTTTGGTAGAGTTATAGTATATGAAAAATATACCGCAGAATATCAAGATATTAATAGGAGGGATTATATTGGTAGTTATTGCCTTTTTCGCTATTCGGAGCCTTTTGAAGCCACAACCGGTAAAGGAAGAGCCTGTTGTTGAGACCCCAATAGAAGAAGTAGTTTCTTCTAAACCAAGTCCAAGGAAAAGTACTACTGTTGAGACTCCTGTTCCACAGCTCTCTTATACCGAAGCTGTCACCAAGTATAAAAATAGCCGTATTCAATTTGTTGGAGAAAATTGCCAGGCAACACCTGCAAATCAGTCATTCAAAGTTGGCACTAGTATTATGTTGGATAACCGCACTCCAAAGCCAGCCACTATCTCTATCGGCTCATCTGTATATCTTGTTGAAGCTTATGGTTATCAAGTAGTCAACCTTTCGACCGAAGGGATGTTCACTGCAAATTGTAATGGCCAAAAGAACGTCTTGACACTTTCTGTTCAGAAATAATCTATCAATTTAAATATTAAAATACCCCGAGGTGGGGTATTTTAATTTGCCATATTTTTTGTGTTCTGAGATAATTGTTAGTAAGTATTCATTTCATTAAAAACAAAATAGGCTCTAAGGAGGAGCCTCATTATGAAAAAATTATTCATTGTCTTTCTATTGGTTCTTACTTTTAGTGCCACATATTCTCAACCATGGACTGCCTTACCGGGTGGATCATTAAATGGAAGTGTACGTTCTATAATTTCGTTTAATGGTTTCCGGTGGCTCTCTGGGAATTTTAGCCAGGCTGGGCCAATACCAACAGGTTTTATTGTTAGACATGATGGGGTAAGCTGGGTTTCTACTTCTTCTACTACTAATCCAATTAGTAATTTTTGTGTCTGGAATGATACTCTTTACGGTACAGGGTCTTTCCCTGTTGGTGCCAACACTTACGGAGCTGTTAAGTGGAACGGAACAAGTTGGATCTACTTTGGCGAAGTTCCTTCAGGTTTTGGCTTTAAAAGTATTAGTGTTTTTAACAACAAGTTGGTTTTTGGAGGTACATGCTTTTCTGTTAATACTGTTCCAATAAATCATTTAGCTTCATGGGATGGGACAGTTTGGTCATCCTTTCCCTTCCCAATAACCTGCTCTTGGTTGGTATTACCTGATATTAGAGTAGTAAAAGCAATTAATGGCTACCTTCATGTTGGCGGGGATTTTAATTATGTGAACGGCATTCCTGCTGGACTAGCTTTCAAAACAAATGGAACATCTGTTGTACCAATGAATCTTGAGTGGAATTATCATGTGGCAGATTTTGCCAAGTACCATGATTCAGTTTTCTGCACTGGCAATTTTCCATTTGGACCGTTTCCTACAAATGAAGGCTCACCTGGAATAGTGAAAACTGAAGATGTAACTTGGCGACAAGTTAAACATGGATTAAAGATGAGAGGCACTTCTATGGCTACCTCTCTAACAGATCTTTATGTTGGGGGTTCACACAATAACGCTTGTTACAATATTCCATGCAACCATGATGACGTTGGTAACTTGGGAAAATGGAATGGCGCTTCTTGGAGCAATGAATCATCTGGTCTATTTAACCAAGGAAATGAGATTATCAATTTTCTGTACAGGGATACGATAACGCAAATTCTTTATGCACTAGGAGATTTCCAAGTAGCGCGTGGAGATATTGCCAACTATATCGCTATGAAGCAATTGACAATTGTTCCGGTTCGCTTGTCTTCGTTTAACGCTTCACTCCAAAGTAACAAGGAAGTTCTACTTTCATGGCGAGATGAAACTCCGTCGGATCAAAACCTATTTGAAGTCCAAATGAGTACTGAAGGTATCCACTTCCAAAAAATTGGTACAGTTCAAGGAAATGATTATTCAAATTATTACTCTTTGGAGTATAAACCAACTGGTTGCGGACAGTATTATTTTCATTTGTCTTTCGAAAACAAAGTTTCCGACACTCGCTATGTCACTATCCCTTGTCTTGGTCCAAAGATAATTGCCAGTAGACAGTTACTCACCATTGACACCAAACTCCCCGGCACCCTAATTATCATCTCGACACTCGGCCAAGTTGTAGCAAGAACCGTTCTTACTACAGGATACTCAGAGGTTTCCTTGTCTGTTCCTCCTGGAATGTACATTGCTCGTTTTACCGGTCAACACGGCCTAGTATTTAATCAAAAGTTGTTCATTCAGTAAGATTTTTGTTCTTTCTTAAAATCCTCGATACATAATCGGGGATTTTTCTTTCTCTCATTTTAAGCAAGGACAGTCCTTGCTTAAAATAATGGTTAATCTTATACTTATGAGATGTTGCGTAAAGATCCATTTGTAACAGGTGAGTACTACCACCTATATAATAGAGGAGTTGATAGGCGAACCATCTTTAAGTCAAAGAATGATTTTGAAAGATTTATGATGCTTTTATATGTTTCAAATTCAAACAGTGAAAAGAGTTTTCGTTTAGATAATCTAATAAATCAGCAGCACAAAATATTTCGAGAGATACTAGGACTAGATAAGGGTGGAGTACTTGTTTCTATTGGCGCATGGTGTTTAATGGATAATCACTTTCATATAATAGTAAAACAAGAAATTGATGGTGGAATTACTAGTTTTATGAAAAAGCTTGGTACCGCATATTCAATGTTTTTTAATATTAAATATAAAAGACAAGGAGCGTTGTTTGGTGGACCGTTTAAATCAAAAATGGTCGGAGTTGATGATGTGTATCTGAAATATTTATTTGCTTATATACATTTAAACCCACTTGATCTTAATTTTTTTGGGTGGGAAACAGGTTTACAGTTTGACAATATTGAAATCAATAATTTTTTAATATCTTATAGATATTCAAGTTATCAAGAATATATTGGAGTAGAAAGGGTAGAGAGTAATATTTTGAACAAAGAAGTGTTTCCAGTATATTTTCAGTCAAATAAATCTTTTGAGGATTTTATACGAGACTACATCACTTTTAGGTTAGAGCTTTAAGCAAGGACTGTCCTTGCTTAAATTAGATATCTGTTAATATATAGATATGAAATATATCAGTCGCAAACATCTTATTGTTCTTTTGATCATGGTTACTATTGTTGGCGCAATTCTTTTGTTAGGGGAGCACTATGCGAGCTAGTTAAACTATGAAAGAAAAGAAACTTTGGTTCAAAGCCAAGCGGTATGGCTTCGGTTGGGTACCTTGCTCTTGGGAAGGCTGGGCTGTTTTGTTGTTGTATTTTATTGCAGTCTTAAAAAATACTTGGTATTTGGAACCTAGCTCATCTGTCGGCGCTGATCTTGTCGCTTTGGCTATCCGTGTTTTACCTCCAACTATTTTCTTGCTTATTATCTGTTATGCCAAAGGCGAACGTCCTCGCTGGCGCTGGGGGAAATAAATTTGACGAAACCGGCTTTTCTGCTATTATCCTAAGCGTGTAGATCAAAGACAGTGGGTGGCGAAAGCCTTAATTTCCTGCCGAGGTCGAAATCTCTCTACACTTAAGTTAACAACAAAAAATTATGGCAATATCAAAAGACAAAAAGCAGTCTATTGTTGCCTCATTCAAAGACATGCTCACAGGCGCACAGTCAGTAGCATTTGTGAAATTCGATCGCCTGACCGTTAAAGATGCAATTGCTCTTCGTCGAGCCCTTCGTGCTGAAGGAATCACCTACAAAGTAGGAAAGAAGACATTGATCAAGCGCGTACTTGCAGATCTCGGTATCAAAGGTGAACTGCCAGCCCTGGAAGGGGAAATCGCAGTCGCTGCTAGTACTGACGCTCTTGCACCCGCTCGTGTTGTGTACGAATTTCAAAAAACTCACAAAGACATGGTTACTCTTGTCGGCGGTGTATTTGAAGGAGACTACAAAGATCAAGCAACAATGGTTTCTATTGCTAATATTCCATCACGTGAAGTATTGCTTTCACAAATCGCATATCTCTTACAGAGTCCTATGCAACGTTTGGCAATAGCCGTGAACGAGGTATCAAAGACTAAAACTTCAGCATAGCTGATGTTCGTCCGATCCTAGAACAAATAAAATTTGTTCGGATTTAGGCAAAAGAACTAATTTATTATCGGAACTTTAATTTAAAATATTATTATGTCAAAATTTGATTCATTTCTTACTGAACTCGAAGGGGCATCAGTACTAGAGCTCAATGATCTCGTAAAAGCGATCGAAGAGAAATTTGGAGTCTCTGCTGCTGCAGTTGCAGCTGCTCCAGCCGCTGGCGCAGCCGTAGGTGCTGCAGAAGAGAAGGACGCTTTCACTGTTGTGTTAGAGAGTGCCGGTGAACAGAAAATCGCTGTTATGAAGGTGGTGAAGGAAGTACTCGGACTCGGTCTTAAGGAAGCGAAGGACCTTATCGATGCTGCTCCTGCTACTCTTAAGGACGGTATGAAGAAAGATGAAGCTGATGCTTTCAAAAAAGCTATCGAAGAAGTTGGAGGCAAAATTACGTTGAAGTAATTTTTTCAAAAACTCTAATCAAAAAAGCCCAACTTGACTGTGGGGCTTTTTTGTATAAAGTAGAACAAAACCCCTTTGTTATGAAAAAAATAATACTTTTGTTCTTTGTCACAGTGTTTGCACTTTCTTGTGCTGAAAAGCCTATGAAATCAAAACAGACAGTTAAAGGAGCGGCTTTTCAAGTAGATACTAAAACTGGAGGTCTTTTGTTTGGTAGCTCTTTTTTTAAAGAAAATGCCAAATCTTTCTGGAAGACTTGGCCAGGCCAATGTGTTTTTCATTGCCAAAATGAAAATGTTCTTGTTATAGAAATAAGAACTATCAATCATAACCAACAGCTTGTTTCCGGGACATCTATATTTGTAAGAAAAGAAGATAAATGTTGGTATCGATCAATAACGATCCCAAGAAAAGAAATTGATAGTCTTGGCGGCATCGTTACCCTTATTGGTTTATCGGATAGAGTAAAGGTTACTTATAGTCGTAACTACGAAGTTCGAGACTATAAACGTTTGGATCTTAAGTAATAAAATAATCCCTCGATTTGACACGGGGGATTTTGTTTTGTATGGTGATAAAAACAACCTTTCTTTAACCAAACAAAAACGGCGACCTAGGAGGGTCTAAACCGATGAAAAAACTTTATTTATTGGTGTTGATATTAATCAGCACAAACGTTGCAATGGGACAATTATGTCCATTTACCACAGTAGCCACGTTGACTGCTTGTGGGGGGGACAATTATAATTTTCATTACTGTTGGCAGAGCAGTGGTAGCCAACAGAAGAGGGTAAAGATATCCTCAGCAAATAATTGTTTAACGGAATGTATCAATGCAACCCATAGCGGTTGCAAGGATTACACATTCTATTCCAGTACTTATCCGATTATTCAAATCGAGAGTTTTACTGGAAATAGTTGTAATGGCACCGTGTGCCACACGACCGTGTTGTCAGTTGAATTTAATTATTTTGACGTAGTCAGGAATCGTTCAAATGCGGTTCTGCGCTGGCAAACAGCCAGTGAACAAAATTCAAAAGAGTTCCTTGTTGAGAGGAGCTCAAATAGTATCGACTGGGTAGTTGTTAAAAATATTCCCTCAAAAGCACTATGGGGGAATAGTCCAGTAGCGCTGGATTACGAGTGTAGTGATTTCAATCCTGCAAAAGGGTTGACCTACTACAGAATTCGCCAGATTGATCTTAGTATGAATGAAGTACTGAGCGAAATTCGCTCAGTAAAAGGCTGGGACCAAAAAGCCGGTACCGTTATTTCGCCGGTGCCGAATAGGGGAATTTTTACCATCACATTTGATGGTTCAAATGACCTTAACAATAAAAAAGTGGTGATTTACAGTAGTGAAGGCAATTTAATTTGGAGCGACAATGTTGCTATCAATTCACTTTTTGTAAACCTAAACCAAAAACAAAAAGTTCATTCGGGCAGTTATTATTTAAAGGTAAACGACGACCCGGTTATACCTTTTGTTATTCAAAAATAATACAAAAGCTTTAATAAATCCCCCGATTTAAAATGGGGGATTTTGTTTTTCTGATTTTATGTTAGGATAATAAAAAAATTAACTTATGAGTGCAAATTTCTTTAAAAAAAATTCTTTGAAACAAGATATCAAAGAACTCAAATCTCTGCCAGTTGAGTCTGCGCTGAGAACTAAAATAATCGAAAGGTTATTAATTGCGGTTGAACATATGCTCAGATCAAAAGCCGATGAACCAGTAAAAGCATTGTTGCTTTCTTCATATATTTGCCCTGGTGTTTTTCGCATATCTCAGGAAAAGAATATCGCAATTATATCTGATACGGTCGTCACAGCTTTTACTAAGCCGGGTGTTACTCAAAAATTTAGACTCGCATCTTCTATTGCAAGTTCTACAAAGAAATCCTTGGTCGATATATGTGACAAGAATCTTGGTCCACATATTACGACAACCTTTGGAAGGACTAGAGAAGGAGATTTGTTGATTAAATTTTTAGCGAATTAAAACTACCTTTCACTGCCCCATATTGGGGCTTTTTTATATGCCTAAATAGGCTTATTACCAACACGGTTTTGCCTTGGACACAAGGGGAAGAATGGGATTATAATATAATTGTTATTAAGTGGTAAATGGGAAATAATAGAGAAATGGATATTCTAGCAAAAATGTTTGGAGGAGTAGCCCGCGTCAAAATTATGCGCTTATTTCTACTCAATCCTGAGCAAGGTTTTGAGACATCTATGGTTGCAGAGCGCTCTCGCCTCAGTGTATCTGTCAGTCGCCAAGTTGTGAATCAACTCGCCACTATGGCATTGGTTAAAAAGAAATTTTTTATCAAAGAGATGACAGATGGTCGCACCGGCAAGATAAAAAAGAAACGGGTCCAGGGATGGTTTCTAAATAATGAATTTCCATATATCAACGAAATGAAAGCCTTGCTTGTTGAGGGGGACTTTTTCAAACAAGATGATTTGGTCAAACGCTTTCGACCAGCTGGCAAAGTGCAACTCCTTGTTGTTTCTGGGGTCTTTATTCAGCAAAGCGATAGTCGGCTAGACGTTTTGGTAGTAGGGGACAATATTAGTAAAAAGTATGTTCAAAAAACTATCTCTGTCTTAGAGAGTGAACTTGGTAAAGAGCTCTCTTACGCAGTTTTTGATACTGTCGATTTTAAATATAGAGTTTCTATGTACGATAAGCTCCTACGGGATATGTTCGAATACCCCCATGCCCGCCTTTTGGCAGGGAAGGAGTTTTCCACGTTCGTTTTCCCAAATTAGCCTTTGTACGCTATACTATAGTCAATACTGTTCGGGGGTCTCCGAGGAGTAGTGATTAATTAACAGAATTTTTCAATACTACGCATACGCGTATTACATAATTATGCTCATACAAACATGGAGTGAAGTATTTCGGGTTTCTTTGCAAGGTCTTTGGTACGGCTTTGTCGCAACCTTCCCAAAAATTTTGCTCGCTGTCATTATCTTTATCCTCGGATGGATCGTGGCATCAACACTATCAAAGATTATTACCTCAGCGCTTGATGCCCTGAAGCTCGACAAACTCTTCAAGAGTGCAGGAGCAGAAGAAGTTCTGGCTCGTGGAGGCATTCACCTACACATTGGTAAGTTCTTCGGGGAATTAGTAAAGTGGTTTATTGTTATCGTTTTCTTGGTAGCGTCACTAAACATCCTCAATCTTGATCAAGTAACAATGTTCCTACAACAAGTGCTTGCATACATCCCACAGGTGATTATTGCGGCTCTTGTCTTGGTAGCTGGAACAATCCTTGCTGACTTTGTTCGCAAGCTCGTTGCGGGTGGTGCAGCTGTAGCCAATGTTCGCTCAGCGAAAATGCTCGGCTCTATTGCTTACTATGCTATCTGGATCCTGGCTATCGTTACCGCTTTCGACAAACTTGGTATCTTCGGATACTTCGGACAAATCATTTTCACTGGACTAGTAGTCATGTTGGCTCTTGGTTTCGGACTCGCATTTGGTCTTGGTGGCAAGGATGCGGCTGGACGCTGGGTAAATCGTATTGCGGAAGACCTCAATTCTAAATAAGAAATAGTACCAATTTTCTTTAACAAATCCCCGCGTCAGACGCGGGGATTTGTTGCTTTTTAGGTAAGTGATATACTACCTTTCATGAAGAAGACGGCTCCAAAAATAACTCTCGAAGAATTGGCTGAAATGGTTCTCAACCAAACAGCAACTTTAGACACTTTCGTTACAATGGTAGCAAGTCGTTTTGATAGAGTTGATAACAGGTTTAAGTTATATCAAGATGAAACAAACGGAAATTTCAAGAAAGTTGATGAAAATCTTCAAACGATTCGCCAAGATCTTCTTAGACAAGGGGACAGATTTGTATCCGAAGATAAGTTTGAAGCTCATGTCGCTAGGTTCAACACTCTTGAAGAAAAGTTTAAGGCAAAGATAAAGTAAAAAGACCACGACAATCGTGACCTTTTTACTACTTGACGACCATGGTCGGGGGGGGGGTATTATTTGTGCATGGATACACAGCAAAGTGAGGCAATCGACCAATTGATCAAGAAGCTCGAAAACGGGGAATTGAACGAAGAACAGGAACTCGAACTTCTCAAAGAACTAAACTTTTCATACGACGTGATGAATAAGTTCCTCGAAGAGCTCAAGATCGCGAAGTTATCAGCTGAAATGAAATAATATGACCATGGAAAACGAAAAAAACATCGAAGGTGGGCTCAAAAAACCAGAGAATCTATATATTGAAGAAACAGCACCTGAAACTAGCCCGGAAATAGTAGAAGCCAATATTGAAATTCAATCTGATCAACTCGAATCCAAACAGCAGACATTCGAAACTAATCTTGCCGATCTCGGAGGAGAAGAAGGAGTGCAGAAGGTGTGGAGTGAAGTGGATGAGGATAAGAAAAAAGAAATATTAAAGAATATTGAAAGTTTTTCTTCTGATAGAAAAGAAGCAATAGGTACTCAGAAGGAAGGATTATCTTTTTTTAACATCGGCCAGAACTATGATATAGCTAGAGAAGATGACCATACTAGTAAAACAGTCGCTGCCCTTGGAGCCTCTATGGAATTTCTTGCCGCACCTTTTTTAACAGCAGCTAATGGAATAATAGGTACTATAGATCGTATAAAAAGTGGAATTAAATTAAACAAAGAAAAAAGAAAGCTTTCAAAGCTCGAAAAGCAGTATCAATAAGACTAAAAACCCCTCTAAAGAGGGGTTTTTACTATGCTTATACAAAATGCTTGACAGTGATATACCCTTCCTATATAATCTCCCCACTTATGAGTATTTCAGCAAAAAACAAGGAGATCGGGGCTTAAGCCAAGAAATTCTTGTGCGTCGCCCCGAAAGGGCGTTTTTTGTTGGAAATTTATAAGGAAGTTGTTTGATAAATACATGCTGTTCTCCATATAGTTTGTATGAGTAATACGAACTGCAGGTAGGGAGAAACAGACGTCGAAAATATCAGGGGCAAGCGGTTGTCCATATAAGTAGACAAAATTCCCGCCAAGGGTTAAACCAGGCGGGATAAAAGCGACCACATTCCTTAAGCAAGAGTGTGGTTATAGAAAATGATTTCTAGATTTCCTAATAGGAAATTAAGAGCATATGGCGGATGCCTTGGTTCTACATGGCGATGAAAGACGTAGTATGGCTGCGATAAGCTTCGGGGAGGTGCCTAACAACCTTTGATCCGGAGATGTCTGAATGGGGAAACCCAATAGAGTAAACCTCTATTATCTTGGTCCGTAAGTGATCAAGATGCGCACCTCGGGAAGTGAAACATCTCAGTACCGAGAGGAAAAGAAAACAATATAACGTAGTTATAACATTCCCCAAGTAGCGGCGAGCGAAAAGGGAACAGCCCAAACCGGAGACTGCTTGCAGTATCCGGGGTTGTAAGGCGGTGAGTCTCGTTTTACGAGAAAAGTTACAAAATGTATGTATAGAAAAAGTTGTTGGAAACCAACACCATAGTGGGTGATAGTCCCGTATTCGAAATACATATATCTTTTTATCACCGTTCTTGAGTACTTCAGGACACGAATAGCCTGAAGGAATCCACCAGAACTAACTGGTAAGGCTAAATACATTGTAGAAACCGATAGTGAACTAGTACCGTGAGGGAAAGGTGAAAAGTACTCCGAGAGGAGGGTGAAATAGTACTGAAACCATATGCTTACAAGGAGTCGGAGCGGGTATTTATATCCGTCACGGCGTGCCTATTGAAGAATGAGCCAACGAGTTTATGTGTGCGGCTTGACTAAGCGGTAAAGCCGTGGAGTCGCAGGGAAACCAAGTGTTAATAGCGCGTAATTGGTCGTACACATAAGACCCG
>JANNRS010000051.1:0-7618 GCA_031401615.1 Minisyncoccota bacterium
CACTCCACCTTTTGCCAAAACACCGAGGACGGCATCTATTTTTGTCAGATCTTTGATAGAGAGGGTGATTGAGTGATTAACCTCATAACCACGAAGTGTTGGGTTTGAAGCAGGGCAGATACCTCCATAACAACGAGGATAGTCATACTGTGGATATGAAGTATAACTATCAGTCTTGATATATTTCTCTTCAATACCAACAGCGATCAAATCTTTTTTGATAGTATCTATCTTGCCACTAACTTCATCTTGTCCAGCTTTCAGATCTTTTTTCTCAACACGAACTGAAAATGCAACCTTGGCAGTATCAGGAGATTTTTCAACCTCTCCCTTACCAGTAACAGAGATAACGTTTGTAGCACTTACTCCTGAACCAACAAGCCTTACTTCTCGAATAACCTTTACAGTACTAGCAATAAGAAAAAATGTTAAAAATACACCTACTAAGCCTATAGTCCCTTGGTTTTTTTCAATAAATGTTTGCATTGGTGTATTATACCAGAACTTAAAAACCTCTGCAGAACAGAGGTTTTTACTATTTATTCATGACATCACTTACAAGTTTCCCATCATGCATTTCAATAATTCGGTGAGTTAAGGCAGAATATTCTGGTTCGTGGGTGACCATGACAATAGTCTGTCCTTCACGATTTAGTGCTAAAAAGGTATCTAGAACGGTACGAGAAGTTTCAGAGTCTAGATTAGCTGTTGGTTCATCGGCAAAAATAATCTTTGGGTCGTGCCCTATCGCTCTAGCGATAGAGACACGTTGTTGCTGACCACCTGAGAGCTGACTAGGTAAATAGTCTAGCCGGTCTCCTAGACCAACACGCACTAAGGCTTTAGCTGATTTTTCTCGAGCCTGTTTTTCTTTCATCCCCTGCATTAAAAGTGGCACCATGACATTTTCTATGGCAGTCAAGCTCGGCAGGATTGCATAGTCTTGGAAAATATATCCGAGAGCATGAAGTCTCATAAGTGTCTGGTCGTTATCAGATAGATCTGTAGCATTTATATTATCAATAAATATTTCTCCATGCGTTGGCCTATCAAGTAAACCTAGTTGATACAAGAGAGTACTCTTACCACTTCCGGATCGCCCAGTAATAGCAATAAATTGCCCTTCTGGAATAACAAAAGATAGATTATCAACCGCTCTGATCTCAGAATCTCCACTTTTAAATATTTTTGATAAGTTATTTATTTTGATCATATGTTTATCTTCCTAAGATAGCACTTAAGGTATTTTGTTTGATAACTATCCTCGCTGGAATATAGCCGGCGATAATAGTCGCGATCAAAAGTATGGCAGTACGAATAGCGGTACCATCTACTGTGGCTACCAAGATACCATCACTGAAAGGAAAGTTAATAGGGTTAGCATCAAAAAACGGTTTCAAGAAAGCAAACACTATCACAACACCAAGGATGGCTCCAATTGCTGCATAGAGTATGGACTGAAGAATATAAGAAATAATTATTGCTCTTGGTGCAATGCCGATACCTTTCAAAATACCAATATATCGTCTACGTGTAATAGCGTTGACGAATATCACAATGAAGATTGTAATAGCAGCTACCACAAGTCCGATAGCCGAAATAGCGTTACCTAAAATCCCAAAAGTTGTTTTGATCTGATCTAAAAATTGAGGGATAGCTTCATCTGCTGTTTGTACGCGACCATCTTTATCTACCCCAGCAGATATCAGGGCCTGCTTAACAACTAAAGGGTCTGTACCTGGCACCAAAGAAATAGCTATTTGGTTTAAGTTATAATCAGCGCGACCAGCAAGTTTTCTAAATTCACTATCGATTATAAATATTCCCCCATCAACTTCGTTAACTTTTGATTTTAAAATTCCTTTTAGGGTATATTCCTTACTAGTTCCATCAATCGTCAAAAGTAGTCTTGATCCAATACCTACATCATCGTTAAAGGTAGTAAGTCCAGGAAATTCATTTTTATTATATTTACGAAACCAAAAACTTCCAACTATAACACTGTCAGTATCTGTCGGTTCAAGATATGAGCCTTCAACAATAAGACTTGATAGATTTGTAACCTCATCTTCTTTCACTGGATCAATACCTGAGACTTGTCCTCCGATGCTGTTTGGTTTTTCATCTTTGAGTAAGACGTTGCGGTATCCAGCTTGAAGAGAACCACCACCTGTATAGCGAGCGCTATAAGCCCTAAGACCTGGAACTGTCTTAACAACACTTATAACTTGTTGAGAGTTGTCTATTTTTTCTCTATTTAAAAATGAACTAATGATGATGTCTCCGGAACTAAACTTTTTGTTTTGATCTAAAGATCCTTGAATAAGCCCGATCAAAATACCACTAACCACAACAAGGTTAAGAAAAGTTAGGAGCATCACAAAAACAATGAGCGAGGTTGTCCATTTATTGGCACGCTTAAGTTCACGCTTGGCTAGAAATAAACCAACCGTGATATCAATCTTTAGTTTTTCAAAAATTCCTTGTTTTTTTGGCATAGACTATTTCCAACTACTTCGCCGGTGGAGCCCAGAGGACGCTTTGTCCTTCAGAAACACCAGATTTTATTTCGACAACGTCTCCGTCGCCTTTCACGCCAGTAGTTACAGCTATACGATTAGTTTTCTGCTTACGGGACGTTGGGTCAATTAGTATATTAACAAATTGCCCTTTATCGTCTTTTTGTACAGCTCGGCCAGGAAGTACCAACACATCTGGTATCTCTGCTGTCACAATAGACATATTGGCAGTCATACCAGGGCGGATATTAGTGACATCAGAAATAAGTGCTTTTATTTTATAATTTATAACATTTCCATCTTCTGTGGCAGATGGATCAATTGAAGAGACTAAGGCTACATAGTTTTGGCCAGTAAATGCATCATAAGAAACATTTACACTTTGCCCTAGTGATATAGTGCTGATGTTCCCTTCACCTATATTGGCTTCTAAATACAAATTGGCAACATCCTCTAATACTACAACTTCTTTTTGCGGAGTACTGATTTCTCCTACTTTTATATCAACTTTAGTGATAGTGCCATCAGCTGGTGCTCGAAGGATCTTTTTTTCAAGACGAGCAATGGCTGATTCAACACCTGCCCCCGCAGTGATAACATCAGCAAGCGCCGAATCGACGTCGGGTTGCCTTGCGGTAGCACGTTTAAGATTTAGTTGTGCCTCTGCACTATCAACGACAGACTGTGCAGTAGAGACTGCTGAGTCACGAGCATCCTTTGCGCTTTCGTATGCATTTGAATTTGCAACATAAACAGAACTTGTTGTATTTGGTATTGGAATAGTAAAGTTAGTTAGTTGGGAATTGCCACTTGGAAAGAGGATAGACAGTCCTTTTGTACCGAGTGGTTGTGGGATAGTGGCACTTGCTTTAGCTGTACCAGATTCCAATCCTTCATAAGAGACATATTGACCGTCCCCAGAACTATAAATGTTTGCTTTATATAAGCCTTCATTACCAGTATATATACCTGAAATTGTAGGAATTGAAGTTGTAGAAGTATTTGTTTGAGCAGCCAGACCATCACTGTTTAATTTGCGACGAGCATTTTCAACTAAACCATTTTGTACCTTGATAACATTTTCTAAATCTTTTTTAGCATTATTGAGTGTTACTTGTGCTAAAGCTATTTCTTCATTTGAAGATCCCTCGAGAACCTTTTTATATCGCGCATCAGCAGAGAGTAGCGCTCCACGAGCAGATGTTAGGGCGGCACGTTCTTCACCACTACTAAGAGTTGCTAGTACTGTACCCTTTTTAACCTTATCACCAACTGAGATATTGACTGAGCGGACGACATCACTAGCTTCAAAACCCAGAGAAAGGTCAGTTGAGCTCACGACTTTACCGCTAGCTATCACGGTCCGAGTAATGGTTTGTTTTTTCACTACTTCAACGACGTTGGTACTAGGTTTACCTCCTTTTAAAATTATAAGCAAAATAATGGCAACAATAGCAACATAAAACACCTTGCGGCGAGTAGAAGCGCTAGTCCATAAGTTCTTAACTTTTTGTATAAATCTTTTTATCTTTTCTTTCATAATTGTGATGTATTTATAACATAAAAGGCCAAAACACGCCCGTTTTGGCCTTTTATGTATTTTCTAAAAATTATTTAATACCAAGTAACTCAACTTCGAAAACCAAAGTCGCATTTGGAGGAATAACCCCGCCTGCACCTTGTGCACCATAACCAAGATCAGCTGGGATAGTCAGCATACGTACTTCTCCAACTTTCATTCCGAGTACTCCCAAGTCCCAACCTTTTATAACACGACCAGCACCTAAAGGAAATTCAAATGGAGTGCCCCGAGTTTTACTTGAGTCAAAAACTGTTCCATTGGTCAACTTGCCTGTGTAGTGAACAACGGCTGTTCTCCCGTTAGTGATCTCTTCTCCTGTTCCTTCTTTTGTCGTTTCTATTTTCATACCTTGTATTGTTGTTATTTTGTTAGTTTTCTTTATAGTTGTTGGTGTCTCTCCTGTCTGCGCAGGTAGGTCTATAGGTACCTGAGTAGTTTCAACTACTGGTGCTACAGCAGGCACTTCTGACTGTGGAGCTTTTTTAACCCAAAAACCGACAACAACTCCAATAAAAACGATAACAATAATTATTGATACATATTTCATACACCAGATTATAGCGTCTTTTGTGATAGAATCAAGCTATGATACTAGAAAAAGAAAGTGCTCCAAATTTTACACTATTAAATGATGATGAAAAAAATATTTCGCTCTCTGACTATACTGGCAAATGGGTACTTCTATATTTCTATCCCAAAGACGATACTCCAGGGTGTACCGCCGAAGCTTGTACACTTCGAGACAACTTCCCTTTCTACGAAGACACTGGTATTTCCATCATTGGTATCAGCAAAGACACCCCTATAAGCCACAAACGTTTTAAAGAAAAATACGATCTACCTTTTACATTACTTTCTGATACTGAAGGATCTACCGCCAAGACCTACGGAGCTGATGGCCTGCTCGGCACCAAACGTATCTCCTATCTCATCTCTCCTGAAGGATTAATTTCAAAAGCCTACCCAAAAGTAAACCCTGCAACTCACGCACAAGAAGTGTTGGAAGATTTAAAACAACTTAAAACTTAACGTATCTCAAAGTCTTTGTTTTTCTGGATTTTCTCTACGAGTTCAGATAACCATTTTTCTACTTCGACTTCAGTCAAAGTTTTTTCAAACGACTGGAAAACAAATCGGTAAGCAACGGATGTTCGCCCCTCCTTTTCAAAATGATCAAAGAGTACTGGCTCTCTCACGCAATACATTTTGGCAAATGTAGTAACCAGATCTTCAAGAACTGCTAGATTTTCACTACCTTCTACCCAAACTGCAATGTCACGAGTTATAAATGGATAGACAGACCAAGGTTTAAACGTAGCACTAGGAAGCTCAGTCATAGTTATGGGCGCCGAAATATCTACTTTATATTTTTCAATAAATGTTGCAAGTGGAAGCTCTTCGAAAGTTCCCTTATCACAGGTGGCGACATGCACAAATTCTTTATCTCCTATAAAGACAGTGCCGACTTCAAAAATACGAATACTGTCGAGACCCAGGAGTCCTGCATTTAATTTATTTTTCTCATAGCTCTCCTTAAGTCCATCTGAGAGATTGCTTCGCAGTGCACTTTTGTCTTTGGCACCATATGAAATATAAACATCGCCCTTTTTTACAAAACTATAATTCATGACCTCGCGAAAACCATTTTCAGCTAACCAATATTTAGTAGCACAGATAGATCGATATTCTGGAGACGGCGCAGGAGTAGATACTGGTAATTCTAGTGACGGAATATGATCATAACCAACTAATCTACCTACTTCTTCAGCAATATCATGTGCCCCGGTAATATCGAGACGCTCTTTAGGTACGGTTATATTATAAACAGTTCCATCTTTTTTAAAATCAATATTGTAGCGACTAATCCAAAGATCTATCTCAGCTTCGTTTATTGAAGACCCAAGGAGTTTGGTAATATCAGAGAGTTTGAAAGAAAGTGTACGGGGCTCTACTGGTTTTGAGTAAGTATCAGACACACCCACGACTTCCCCACCAGCAATATCTTTGATAAGCGCGATTACTTGCTCGGCCGCACCCTGGGCCATCTCTGGAGTGATTTCGTTTTCAAATCGCTTTGAAGCATCGGTTTGCAATCCTAGTCTTTTAGATGTTTTACGAATACTAACCGGTTCAAAATTTGCAACTTCTATCAATATTCTTTTTGTACTTTCCGTTATTTCTGCACTCGTTCCACCCTTAACTCCAGCAATAGCTAGTGGACCTAGATAGTCAGCGATAACTAAATCATCAACTGATAAAATCTTTTGTTCTTGAGAAAGAGTAGTTATCTGTTCGCCCTCGTGAGCCATGCGTACTACTACTCCGCCGTCTATTTTATCTGCATCATAAGCATGCACTGGTTGCCCCCAATCAAGTAGTACGTAATTTGTGGCATCAACAACATTATTAATAGAACGCATGCCAAGTCCTTCGAGGGTGTCTTTTAGCCAAGCAGGAGAAGTTCCGACTTTCACGTCGGTCATTTCAACAGCAACATATCTACGACATAACTCACTCTGTATTTCTACCTTTATAGACAATGACAATTCCGGCAATGCAGACAAGGTAGACTTTTTGATTGTTAAACCAAGGAGTCCGGCAACTTCTCGCGCCATACCTTTATGGCTGAGACAGTCATGAGCTCGATCAGGAAGCACAGCGATATCAAAAATAGTGTCGCTACCAACTTGTTCTGAAGACTCAACTTCAAAAGCGTGCGTATGAATAATCTCTACTACCTCACTTGGTGTAGGGAGTTTCTCTTCAATATGTTTTTGTAACCAGTTATAAGAAATTTTCATAGTTAAAACTGATTGAATCTCAAATCTCCTTGATAAGCTAAGCGCACATCTGGGATACTGAACTTTACATTCGCTACTCTGTCGAGACCCATACCGAAAGCAAAGCCTGTGACTTTTTCAGGATCATAACCAACATTTTTAAAAACATTTGGGTGAACCATACCGGCTCCACATATTTCAATCCATTTATTTTGAAATTTTACCCAAACCTCAAACCCTGGTTCAACGAATGGAAAGAAGCTTGGACGAAGTTTTATTTCAGCATTTTCACCCAACAACTTTTTGAAAAACGAAAGCAGTGCCCCTTTCATATGTTCCACCGTAATACCCTCTCCTACCACCAAACCTTCCACTTGATGAAACTGCATTTCATGACTAGCATCTGTAGATTCATTACGAAAAACCTTACCCGGGACAATTATTGAAAACGGGGCGCTATGAGTTTCCATATAGCGTATTTGTACATTAGAAGTGTGGGTACGCAAGACAAAGCCGGGACGATCTTTGATAAAAAATGTATCCTGCATATCGCGCGCCGGATGATCCTTTGGGACGTTCAGTGCATCAAAGTTGTGATACTCATCTTCAAGCTCTGGACCCGTCACCACCGAAAAACCTTGATCGGCAAAGATTCGAGTGATCTCCTCGGTGACAAGAGTCAGCGGATGTAGTGTCCCTGCCAGCCCTCGCGAGTATTGCTCGGGAGCAGGCTGGCC
>JANNRS010000052.1:0-1821 GCA_031401615.1 Minisyncoccota bacterium
CCATGACCCAATCGTATGCATCAATGAAGAGTTCCATAAACCATTGATAGACTTCGTCTGGATCAAACTCGCAGAGTAGCATAAAATTGCCCAGCACCATCAATCGTTCAATGTGATGGCAGTAGCCTGTAGTCAATACCTTTTTAATGGTGCTGTCGAGTGGAGGGATGCCTGTTGTGCCATTCCAAAATGATTTCGGGATTTTTCGATTAAACTTCCAGTAATTCGTAGTCCGCTCTTGCGAACCTTTAGTTTCGTATATGCCTCGGATAAATTCGCGCCAACCTAAAATCTGTCTAATAAAACCTTCGCATGAGTTGAGAGGGATTTTATTTTTGCTGGCGAAGGCAATGGCTTGAGCTATAATCTCTTTAGGCGTCAACAACCCAACATTGAGCATAGGTGTTAACACGCTATGGTGTAAAATACTTTCACTATTCACCAGGGCATCTTCGAAATCGCCAAACTCCGCAAAGCGATATTTTAGAAATTGATTGAGCCATGCGCGACTTTCGGTAAACGTAGTTGGATAAATAAACGAGTGACTTACTTCACCATAGTTGGAAGTGAAATTACTTTCTACATACTGTACAGCTTCTTTCCAATACTCGTTTTGCTTAGGAAATTTTACAAGTGGGGGTTGTTTCCCTTTGGGGTATTTCAACCTGTTTTCGGCATCGAGCGTCCATTTACCGCCAGCAGGCTGCAGCTTTTCATCAACTAATATTTTAAAGAGCTTGCGTTGGCTGGTATAGAAGTCTGTTTGGAAGAAGCGTTTCTTACTTAAAAAATAGTCAGCGACTTGGGTATGGGTTAATAGGAAAAGATTTGAGTCACACTTTACTACTTTAATGTTTAGTGCTTGAGTTTGTGCAGCAATTCTTTTCTCCAATAAATAGTCGGTAACCTCGCTATAGTGAACTTCTGAAACACCTTCCTTCTTGAAATGGCGTAAAAGATTCCGTACATCTGCGTTGCTTTCTTTTGCTTCGATGTAGCTCACTTCGTAGCCCTTGCTGAGTAGGTAGTCTTGGTAGGCCTTCATACTGGCGCGATGAAAGACTAGCTTTTGTTTGTGAAAATTATATTGCTTAAAAAAGAGAAATTCTTCTATCAGATATACAGGTCTGGATTTTTCCAATGAAGGATGTTTTTCAAATAGCTGATGTGGGAATACGAGAGAGGTGCTCATTTGTTTGACTTGTTCATGCGGCATTTATCGCTGCAGTATTTTACTTCTTTCCACACCTTTTCCCACTTTTTTCGCCAGACAAACGGACGGCCACAGACTGCGCAGAGCTTAGATGGAAGATTTTGTTTTTTATGCATGCGGGCTTAGGTGTCGGCCACCCTCAAGGTGTCTTGTCGGCTTCAGATTCTAACTAATTTATTTTCTCTCAAATCATCCAGCATTAAAACGTTTTCATGATTCGATTTAAAAGTTTTTATATCAAACAAAAATAGGGTATGATCACCTGTATTCTTACTCCACAAGTTTTCCAGTTCCATTAATCCTGCACAATGAATCAATACTAGTTTATCATTCCATTTTTCTAAGTACTTCTTTTTGATGAGATAGGTTTGTTTGTCGTACCGAAGCCCGCTCTTTTTGCCCAACACATTTACGAGTGAAATATGTTCTGTACCTAAGACTTGAAGAACAGCTGTTTTACTTTTTATAATATTTTCAAGTGTTTTGGTGTGGTGATAAACGGCTACCATGTATCGTTTGGGTTTCATGCTGACAGCAGACACATAGGTGCAGATATTCATGTTTACTTTCTCCCCGTCATAGGTAGCCAGACTGTATATTGGAATGTT
>JANNRS010000053.1:0-24170 GCA_031401615.1 Minisyncoccota bacterium
TGGCCGCCGCGCGGCGGGCGGTTTCGGCGATCCTCACGGCACACGAGCCTGTTCCGGCTCTCTTGAAATAACTCCTCCGGTACAAGCAACACTACCACCGATCTTACGCGATGATAGGACAAAGAAATTAGGTAAACGTGATGGAGCAAAAGATATTCTCGACTATAAAAAAGAAGGTTATCTTCCTGCAGCAATTATTAATTATCTTGCACTCATAGGATGGAACCCAGGGACTGACCAAGAGCTTTTTACCATTGATGAATTAATTGATGCCTTTTCACTTGACCATATTCATAAATCTGGCGGAGCATTCAATGAAGAAAAATTGAATTGGTTCAATAGGGAATACATAAAGAAATTAACATCAGACGAATTTTTGAAATATGCTTGGCCGTATATGAGTACTCATGTCCCTGACAATATTGAGAATTTTGAAATTCTAAAAAAGATTGAACCTCTTATTCGCGACAGAATAGAAAAGTTTTCTGATATTAAAACTCTTTTTGAAAATGGAGAATTTGGATATTTTTTTGAAGCACCAAAAGTAGATGAAAAGATGTTGGCTTGGAAAGATTCAAACCTTGAACAAACAAAAATCTACCTAAAAGAAGTTCACACTAGGCTTGAAACTCTTGAAGAAAAAGATTGGAACTATGAAGGAGTGAAAGCGGCGGTTTGGGATTATGCTGATAAAGAGGGTAGAGGAGCCGTCCTGTGGCCTATGCGTGTATCTCTTTCAGGTAAAGAAAAATCTCCTGACCCTTTTGAACTGGCTAGTATCCTAGGTAAAGAAACTACGTTAAAAAGACTCATTAGGTAGGCATGATCTCCCCACCAATAGGGTGGGGAGATTGACTTTTAGTTATTTTTATGTTAGGGTTTGCTCTGAAACTAAATGTTCACCTATTAAAAACAAAATAATGAATTCAATAGTTATTTCACAGACTATTTACAGGTTCTGTATGAGTGATGAAGACAAGCGTGACCTTGCTTTATTGCTCGATAGTATGAAAGATGTAATCCGGATCAACGTAAAGAAAGGAGATATTTGTGTAGCATCGACAAAATCTATGCTGACAAATCTTGGTCTTCAGTATTCTGAAGTCACTACTCCTCCTAACGAAAACTACGTTTGCGGACTTATTGTCTCAAAATCAAGAGCCCGGATCAGAGAGTTTGAAAATGCTCTCAGAAAAGGAGACAATGAGACACTGATTAAGCTGTTCGGTTATTGCTTCAAACTGCCGATGCAAATGCCAAAGAGTGGGACAGACGATCATCGGGCAATGAGTGCTATCTCGAAGTTAGCGCCGGCGCTTTATCAGGGTTTGAATAAGCACATAGTTCATGCTTAGTATGTAAAATTTTTAAAACCGTTTTGTTTATGACAGAACGGTTTTTTTATTTGCGTGCTAGAATGTTCGGATGGATGTATTAGCACACACACTTTGGACCAATGCCGGCGCAAGAGCAGGGAACAAGCTAGCGCAAAATAAGGGCAAGAAATTTCATATACACGTAGGTTGGACTGCGTTTTGGGGAGTGATCCCGGATTTCTTTGCCTTCACAGCTCCTTTTATTATTGGCCTTTATAAAGTTATTTTTACTGGAGTATCTTTCTCTGGTCTACGTGATCATCATGGCTTGGTCGGAGGATTCGATATTGCTGCCTATTTATACCAATATAGTCACTCACTCGTGGTCTGGGCCTTTGTCTTTTGCGTCGTCTGGTATTTTGCCAAGCGCCCGCGCTATGAACTCCTTGGTTGGGCGCTTCATATTCTGATAGACATCCCGTCTCATGCTGTAGGTTTTTATCCAACACCATTTCTTTTCCCGATATCAGAGTATCGATTCCCTTATGGCGTCTCATGGGCGAACAAGTACTATATGATCATCAACTACAGTGCCTTGGCTTTTGTTTGGATACGAATATTTATTAATAAGCTTAGAAAAAAATAATTTATGAAAACATATATAACAATACTCATTTCGCTTCTTGCACTAGATATCGTTTGGATTGGTCTTGTAGCCAAGATTTTTTACCAAAAACATATAGGCTTTATCATGGCAGAGAAGTTTGCCATAGCTCCTGCTGTCATTTTCTACGTCCTCTATGCTTTCGGTATTATGTACTTTGTCGTCAATCCGGCTTTGGCTGCTAAGTCGCTCTCCAGCGCTATCTTTCGTGGCGCACTCTTAGGTCTTTTAGCCTATGGCGCATACGACTTGACCAATCATGCCACTTTGGCTAAGTGGCCTATGAAAGTCACTATTGTGGACATGCTTTGGGGGACAGTCCTGACTGCTCTTGTAAGCGCCATCGCATATCTGGTAATCTCAAAAATATAAAATAAAAAAGCCCCCGGTTCACCCAAACCGGGGGGTTGTGAGAAAATATAGAACCTGTTAAATTCTGGCTTTACTATACCAATTTCTCCCTAAAATGCAAATCTTTCGGAGATTGAAAAAACCCCTAAAATGTGGGATAGTTGGGAGATATATGGCTACAAAACTTCTCAAATTCATACCCATTGCGATGCTCGCTTTATTTCTCTTCTCTCCGAGCCTTGCCTCTTCCCATCAGCCTCGGATCGTAAATAGCGAGACTACCCAAGTAGTGGACCCTGAAATATCCAAAGCGTATTATGCGACACTCACAGGCTCGCCACATATGTACACTATCGACTCAAAAGAAGCTTTCGACCTCTATGTCGGCATTTTGGTCCCAGATATTGCAGGGCAAAATAAAGATGTTTTAGTAGATATCATATTAGACCAGCGTGGTACCGAAGCAAGTGGTGCTTGGGTTATGCCGCTTGGTAACGCAAATTTCGAGTGGAAGAAAATGTTTGAACTGTTTGGGCACGACAACTATTGGCAAGGTCCAGAATATAAAAATCGTGTAGGACCTGGAAAGTATGAGATCCGAGTTTCAAGCCCAAACAATGATAGTAAGTACTCGCTCGCTATTGGTGAAATAGAAGCCTTCGATATGAAAGAAGGACTTAATGCTATTAAACTTATTCCACAACTCAAAAAAGATTTTTTTAATGAATCACCGATCAATTTTATCCTCTCGCCATTCGGCTGGGGGCTTATCGTCATAATGTACATCCTCGCGTTCATTGTCGGCTTCATCTACCGAGCGATTTTGAAAAAGTTTGCGCGCCGGTCTACACACGGCGCGCCCAAAAACATCGGCAAATCCGACCGCTTGCTCCGCCTCGCTATCGGCGTAGGATTACTCCTATGGGCCATCACCACTTCTTGGAGCCCCATCCTCATCTTCTTTTCTGGCTTCGCATTATTTGAAGCAATATTTAGCTGGTGTGGATTTTATGCAGCGCTTGGTAAAAATACTTGTCCGGTGGAATAAAATATATGAGTAAATACAACGAACTAACAAAAGAAGAACTTATAAAACTTGTTACCAAACAAGATAAAGAACTAGATTCTAAAAAATACGGTCTTATTTGGGATAGAGAAAAAGAACCTGAACAGGTAGTTTTGGATTGCGAAAATAATCTCCCCGTTCTTGAAAGAATTAAAAACAAAGAAATTAAAACTAACGATTCAGACGATAATATTTTTATTGAGGGCGATAATTATCATTCGCTCACAGTTTTGAACTATACCCACAAAGGGAAAATTGATTTTATATATATTGACACACCTTATAATACTGGCAAGAAAGACGAGTGGAAATATAACGATAAATATATTGATGAAAATGATTCATATAGACACGCAAAATGGTTGAACATGATGGAAAAAAGATTAGAGCTTGCGAAAAATCTTTTAAAAGAAGACGGAGTTATTTTCATATCAATTGGAGAACAAGAAGTTTCAAATCTCAATTTACTTTGTGGAAAGATTTTTAGACATGAAAACTTTTTAACAATAATTTCTAGAATATCGAAGACAGCTAGTGATAAAGGAAATCATTTTGCGCCATCTTGCGATTATGTTATTTGCTATGCAAAAAATAAGGCAAACATAGATACAAGTAATTTCTACGATGAAGTAGATGAAGATCTTTATACAAAAGAAGACGAAAAAGGTATTTATAGAGACGATGTTGCACTCTATCAATCAGGACTTATTGGTCTTCGTCCAAATTGTAGGTATTACATTGAAGCACCAGATGGTTCAAAAATAATTCCACCCGAGGGAAAATTTTGGAGATGGTCTCCTGATACAAGTAAGTTAAACAAAGAACTATTAGTCTTTAAACAAACAAAAAATTCTCCATTACTAGATGAGAAAGGAAAGCAGGCTAAATATAATATTTATACAAAGAGTTATCTAGAAGAAAGAAGAGAAACTGGGACGAAGCCAAGAAACTTTTTAGTTGATAAGAAGTTTCTGAACAGGCGAGGAAGTGATTATCTAAAAACACTAGGGTTAGATTTTCCATACTCAAAACCGAAAGAACTGATCGATCATCTAATGAGAATTGCTCATATTCCAAATGATGCAATCATTTTGGATTTCTTTGCTGGATCAGGAACAACAGGCGAAGCAGTTTTGGACTTTAATAATGAAGATAAAGGAAATAGAAAATTTATTCTCTGTACTAATAATGAAGGAGAAATTGCAGAAGAAGTATGTTACCCAAGAATAGAGAAAATTATCGAGGGATATACAAAGAAAGCCAAGAAGACCGAAAAAGTAAAAGGGTTAGGTGGTAACCTACAATACTTTAAAACAGCGGTTATTCCGGTTGAAAGAATTGATAATATCAATGATAAACAAAGACACGAACTTACAGAGAAAGCAGGACAAATGATTGCTATAAAGGAGAATGCGTTTAATGAGGTTGAGATGTCTGACTGGTATCAAATATTCGAAAGTAGAGATAAAAAAAGAAAAACCGCAATTTATTTTAGAGAAGACATGAACAAGTTTGAGGAACTTGTGAAAAAACTCAAGAACGAAAAAACTACGCTTTATGTTTTTTCGTATGGTCGAATTGATAAAAAACTTTTTAAGTATTTAGATAAAAATATAACGATTGAGGATATTCCCGAGCCGATTCTTGAAATCTATACAGAAATCAATCTTACCCTCAAAGACAAACTCCTATGATTGAACTAAAAGATTTTCAAAAAACAACGATAGACCAATTAAGTTTAAACTTTTTGGAACTATGGAAAACAGGAAAATACAAAATTCCTCTTGTTTTCAAAGCGCCAACTGGCTCGGGAAAAACTGTTATGATGGCTGAATTTTTGCGTTGCCTTGATGATAATTATCAATTCCACGATGACAAGGCTTATATATGGGTTTCTTTCGGTGGAGATGATTCGTATTCGCAATCTAAAAATAAACTCCATAGTTATTTCAACGGAGGAACAGATATGAACCTGAAAGATGTTAATAATGTGAGCGAGGGAAAACTATATAAAAACAATATATTTTTTATAAACTGGTCAAAGATAAAAGGAACTGATAAGGAGTCAAAAAAATTAAGAAAAAGTGGTGGTGTGGGATATGGCGGAGATGCAGTATTTGATGATTTTATTTTGAAAACAAGAAAAGAAAGAGATTTAATTTTGATTATAGATGAGGCACACACAGAAACAGATACAACTCTAGCAAATGAAGTCATTGATCTTATCAATCCAAGAATAATTCTAAAAGTTACGGCTACACCGAAAGCAAGCTCCTTGCCTAGTATTAGTGATGTAACTCAAAAAAGAGCAGGATTTGTTGAAGTTTCAGAAGAGGATGTTATTGCAAGTGGATTGATTAAGGAAAAAATAATTATTCAAACAGAAGAAGATATTAAAAAGCTCAAGGAGAAAAAATTTTCAGAGGACGAAGTAATGCTTGAATTAGCATATAACAAAAGACTTGAGCTGAAAAAACTATATAACGAACTAGGGCTTGATATTAACCCTCTTGTTTTGATTCAACTACCGAGCGATTTTAAAGAAAAAGAAGAAGTGCAAGCAAACCAAAAGGATTTGGTTTTATCTTATCTAAAAAAGAAAGGTGTCAAAGATAAAGAGATTGCTATATGGCTTTCGGGTAATGAAAAGAAAAATCTAGAGTTAATTGAGAAAAATAATAACGGAGTCAATTTTATGCTTTTTAAGGTTGCTCCTGCTACTGGCTGGGATTGTCCGCGAGCAGATGTTCTTGTTATGTTCCGAGAAATAAACAGCCCGTCTTTTCATACTCAAATTATTGGGAGAATAAAAAGAATGCCAGAGGGACATCATTATAACAAAGGAGAGCTAAACAAGGCTTATATTTACACTAACTATAACAAGAGCCACATTAAAGATATTAAGGATATAGAAAATCCAAATAAACTTCCTATATATTTTACAAAAACTAAAAAGAATATTCAGGATATTGAACTAGAAACAACATATCATCACAGAACAGATTTTAACACTCTCACTCCTCCTCCGTTGTGGCAAAAGTTTTTTCTTTCGGTATTTGATAAAGAATTTAACACTAAAAATGAAAAGATTATCGAAAATTTAAAAAACACTAAAGGTTACTTTGATTTCAAAACGAAAGGAGTTAATAATCAAATTGTTGTAGATGCAGAAATTAACAGTTTTGATAATTTTGTAAATGAAATAAAAGAAAAGGGTAAAAATATTGACTATCATTTCTCGAATTTAGATGCAGAAAGGCTTTACAATTTACTTTGTTTTGAGGAATTGAATAAGCAATCTGATGAGAATGCTAAATATAACCCTTCTCGATCTTGGGGACAATTAAAATCTGCCCTTAATGTGTGGTTTAGTACAAGATTAGGGTTAGACAGAACTATTTATTATTCAATCATTGTTAATGAGCTTTTAAGGGAGACGAGTAAATTAAAAACGTCAATTAGTAAAGCGTTGAAAGAGTTTAGAAAAGAGTATGAAATAGAAGTTAAAGAGAAAGAAGAAAAAGAAATATTTAAAATATCTTTACCCACCAAAGAAGTGAGTTTTACAGATGATTTTGAAAAAATAGATAAAGTATCAAAAAATGTCTATGAGGAATTTTATAATAGGAAGCAATATCTCGGTAAAGAAAACGAGGAAAAGTTTATAAAATTTCTAGAATCACAAAAAAGTATTCTTTGGTGGCACAAGCAAGATGATAGCGGAAGAAATGTTTTTGCTATTGAGTATTACGATACGCAAGAAAAGAAAGACAGGTTATTTTGTCCCGATTTTATTATTAGAACAAAAAACAAAGTTTATTTGTTAGATCCTAAAAATAATATTACCGCAAAGAGCCAAGAAACAGCGGATAAGAGCAAGGCACTTCAAAAATGGATAAAAAAGAATAAGTCAAAATATAAATTTGAAATAACCGGTGGAATTGTAATTGAGAAATATCCTGATTGGAAGATAAACGAAAATGAGAATTATGTTTATGGAAATGAAAAGGGTTGGAAAGTAATAAATCTAAAGTAACTATGAAATTTTTGTTTCTTGATGAGTTTAAATATGATCACTCAAAATCTCACAAAGTCTATGGTCTTACAGGTGTTGTTATAGACGCACAATATTATTTACCATTTAAAGAATCATTTTCTTCCTCTCTAAAAAAGTTAGGTTGGGACAAAAAACTAGAGCTAAAAGGAAGATCAATGTTTTCAGTCTCGGGCGATAAATCTGTATCCGTTGAAAAAAGAGTTAATTTTATGTCTGATGTTGTTGGAATGTCTAAATCAAACTCTGGAAAAACAGCAAAAATTCATGTTTTTGTTGCATTAGAGACTTATGATAAAAAATGTACCGAATACGAGTGTTACAAGGCAAATCTTAGAAAGATAATAAGTAAACTCCCAAAACCACAATCAAAGAAGAAAAGTCTAATAGGTGTATTTTATGATGAAAACGATTGTGTTGATGTTGCGGATTTTAATCAACATATTGAAACATTACTTTCTAAGCGGGGGTTAAATTTATTTGAATCTCCTTTACCAGTTAGGTCTTCTCTTGAGAACCCGGGAATTATGTTTGCAGATTATGTTTGTTATTTTAATCAAAGTTTTTTCCAGTTATCTAATTTCCGAAAAAATGTAAGTGATGAATTGATGACGCTTCTGGAGAAAGATGAAATTAAAACGATTACTGAAGACGAAAAAAAGAAGCTTGATGTATATATTACTAATTACAGAAAAGAACGAAAAACAAAGGAATTGATTCTTGCCCTAAAGAAAATAGTATTTGTTTAAGGGATCATCCCCGCCGTCTTCTCTTTTCTCTACGCCGGGGATTTATACGCGAACGGGAGGGTGCTTAATTGCTAAAAATGCTAAAATAAATTTATGAAAGCAATACTTTGTAAAAAATATGGTCCACCTGAGGTTTTAGAAATGGGGGAGGTGCTGAAACCTATACCAAAAGATAGCGAAATCTTAGTCAAAATAGTTGCAACGACGGTAAACTCTGGCGATGTTCGAGTGAGAGCGCTTCGGGTCGAAGGATTTATGAAAATAGTTATGCGACTGGTCTTGGGTTTTTCAAAGCCAAGAAAACCAATCATGGGAACTGTTTTTGCGGGAATTGTAGAGAGTGCCGGCAACAAAGTAACCCAGTTTAAAATTGGTGATCGTGTCTTTGGTGCAACTGGCTTCAAAGGCGGTACATACGCAGAATATATTGCAGTTGGTGAAAAAAGTGCGGTTGTAATGATGCCTCACAATGCATCGTTTGATGAAGCTGCCGCTATTGTTTTTGGTGGACAGACTGCAGTCTATTTTTTGGGAAAAGCGGAGATCAGTAAAAGAGTGGGGTTAAAAATTTTAATCGTTGGGGGCACTGGAGCGGTAGGAAGTGCAGCGATACAAATAGCAAAATATCACGGAGCAGAAATCACAACAGTCTGTAGCTCCGATGGACTTCCGTTAGCGCGTAGTTTGGGCGCTACACATACTATACTGTATGATAAGGAAGATTTTACCAAACAAACCAACAAGTTTGATATTATATTTGATGCTGTCGGGAAAACTTCTAAAAAGAAGTGTGCCCATCTTTTAAATGACGGCGGTGTCTATAAAACTGTCGAAGGATTTGATGTTGCCTCTGATAGCAAAGAGCAATTGGAGCAACTGGCGAGACTATATGAGGATGGCAGATATCAAGCAGTAATCGACAGGACATTTACCATGAACGAAGTTGTGGAAGCTCACCGATATGTTGATTCTGGTAGAAAAAAAGGAAACGTAGTCCTGCAAATCTCAAACTAACCACAGTTAGTACATACTAGCATTTTGCAAAACACTAGCATAAGAAAATAGGCGGTGATATAATAAATACACTATGGCACTAGATTATCGAAAAGTTGAAAGGTTATTAAAAGGTTTTGCTAATCACAATCGGCTCAAGATTTTGGAGTTGCTAGTAAAGGAGCCGGAGTTGTCTGTAGCTGACATATCAGAGAAACTCAAGATAGGATATGAAAATGCGTCAGATCATATTCGCAAAATGGCTATTGCTGGACTTATTATGAAGCGCAATGATGGCCCCAACGTCCGCCACAAACTCACCCTAAAGGAAATCTCTATACTAGCATTTTGCAAAACACTGCAATAGTGAATTAATTGATATAATATAAATATGACCCAAGAAGAATTGATGGAAAAACAAATGAAGATTGCGGAGGAGATATTTGGCACGGAGAGTGATCCGGATCAGATGCCGATCAATGATGAGACAAGGAAGAAGCTCAATAGTCTTTGTAGTGGATGGCTCGAGACAGAGTTTGATGAAGCGGGGGAGCCGATATCGTGGGCGGTGGTGATGCCGACACAGAGAGCATTGGCGGAGAAGTTTTTATTAAACCAAATTTCTGAGAAAGATATTTTGGAGATGACAGAGACGGCTGATATTTATGACGCAGTTTATCTAGTGTCCGTAATCACAGTACCAGAGTATCGAGGCAAAGGCTTGGGTAAAATGGTAGTGGAGAGAGCGATGGCAAATATGAGAGCTACGCCCGATGCAATGTATTTCTCATGGCCAACTACACCCGAAGGCGAGGGGATGTTCAAAAAGTACGGAACTTTCTTGGACAAAGAAATAAAAATCCGTCATAATTAGCTTTCTGCTATAATTACCATATGCAACCATACAATTGGTACTCACAACTTATAAAGCCATCGTGGTCGCCACCGAGTTGGCTCTTTGGGCCGGTGTGGACAGTACTATATACGATTATCGCTATTTCTTTCGGAACAGTTTTTTATAAAGCTTTTACTGGCAAACTCTCATGGATTGTAGCCGTACCTTTCATATTGAATTTAATTTTTAATTTCTCTTTTACTTATTTCCAATTTGGCCTCAAAAATAATCTTCTAGCCTCTATCGATATTTTACTTGTAGTTGGTACACTTATTTGGGCATTGGTGGCTATTTGGCACGCTTCGCCTGACTTGCGTTGGGTTGTCTACGTAAACATTCCGTATCTTCTTTGGGGAACATTTGCTACTTGTTTGCAACTTACGATCACTTATTTAAATAGGTAATGATACACATAAAAGTAAAAGTATTTCCAGAAAGTGGTGAGGATATTGTTTTAGAAGTAGGGAAGGATGTATATGAAGTCCATGTCAGAGCTGGGGCGCAGAATGGTCATGCTAACAAAGAGGTGATATTTTTACTTTCAAAACATTTTGGAAAAGGCGTGAAGATGGTCTCGGGTGGTACGAGACAAAATAAAATATTTGAAGTAGCTAATAATAAAGTATAATCAGTATATGAATACTAAAGGAAGTTTTAATGGGGGATTTATAGGGATATTGATGCTGTTTATTGTTGTTGCAGGAACGATATTTTTCATAGTGCGGACTGATTTGTTTACTGGGCAAAAAGGAGGTAAGAGTATGCTGGAAGTAAATACTGGGGCTATCCAAAGTGCCAAGGATGTCAAAATCCAACTTGAGCAAAATAATAATTTTTCTGTAGAAGAATAATATGAATCCATTTAAAATATTACAAATCAGAAAAAATATTAAAGATGCTCGAGCAAATCCGAGTAAATTTGCTGGTGAACAAGCAGGAGAGATGCTTCGGGGTATTATGATTATCCCTATTATCATTAGTGTCTTAGGTTTGGGATTGTTTTTTATCATGGGTTATACCCATATCTTTGGGTTTCAATTAGGGTTTTTCAAATTACTCTTTTGGCTAGGTCTTATTGTTGGTTTTATATTTTTCTCACTTGTTCGTCGGATTATTCGTGCTACTTCTCGTGTTACTTCCAATCAAACAAGGCGAGTTATTGACGCTGTAGTTGTAGAGCCGGAAAATAAATAGGAAGGGTATATAATAGGGATATGGACCAAGCGCTTATCCAAATACAGGAGAATCTAGATAGCATCAAAAGCCAGAGCAAAAAGGGCACGGAGTTTTGGTCTGCTCGAGCTTTGATGAAAACTCTAGAATACACTACCTGGGCCAAGTTCCAGGATGCCATCAAACGGGCCAAGGAGTCATGTAGGAGAAGCGGGGAATCGATAGACGACCATTTCGCCGCCTCCAGCAAAATGGTCTTGACGGGCTCGGGTGCGCATCGCAAAATTGAGGATATCTACCTGACTCGCTACGCCTGCTACTTGATCGCCCAGAACGGCGACCCGCGTAAACCACAGATCGCCTTGGCTCAGACATATTTTGCCACCCAGACCCGCAAGCAAGAACTCCTCGAAAATCGTGAAAGAGAAAATAAGCGTTTGGAAGCTCGTGAAAAATTGAAAGAGACTGAAAAGAAAATTGAATCAACTGTTTACAAACGAGGGATTCGTTTGCCGGTAGAATTTGGCACATTTAAAAGTAAACACATTGAAGCACTATATGGAGGGATCTCTGTTGGAGATTTGAAAAAAAGAAAAGGTATGCCGATGGGGAGAGCTTTGGCTGACTTTGATACAGACCTCGAGCTTCGAGCTAAAGATTTTGTTTTAGCTATGACAGATCACAACATCAAACAGAAAAATTTGCAGGGAACATATCAAATGACTGAAGAGGTCATCAAAAATAGCAAAGCGACACGTCAAACACTAATCTCTCGTGATATTAAACCAGAGAATTTTAAAGCCCAAGAAGATCTCAGACTTGTCGAGTCAAGGCGCAAGAAAGAACTCAAGGCCGTAGAGGAGCTTAAGAAGCTAAAGTAAAGTGCAAAAGAAGGATATTTTTTCACAAAAGGCGAAAGTGTGGCTTTACCCTGTTCCGCCAGCTGGCGGAGGTGGCTGGCATTTTGTCACGCTCGATAAAAAAATATCAGCTGAGATTAGGGAAAAATACAGAAAAGGATTTGTTAAGATAGAAGTTATGGTTGGTAAAACAAAATGGCAAACATCGCTTTTTCCACATAAACTCTCAGGTGCTTATTTAATTTGTATTAAATCCAGCGTTCGTAAAGCCGAAGGTATTTTTGTTGGAGACGAAATAAAATTATTTATAAAGTTAATATAGTGTACTTCGTGATAAAATAAACAGATGTTGTTAACTTTTACTAAAGCAGAACAAAGACTTTTCAAAAAACTTAACACACCTGCTAAGGTTCAGGATTTTTTAAATACCATACCGATCAACTATGAAGTTGACGGGATAGACAGGATTAAGTCGCCGGTCATGGTCATACGTAGGATGAGCGCCCACTGCATCGAGGCGGCAATTTTGGGAGCTTATATTCTCTCGATTCATGGGCATAAGCCCCTTGTACTTCACTTACAGACAACCAAGGAAGATTTTGAGCACGTCATCGCCCCATTTCAAGGCCCACACAAACTTTGGGGAGCATTATCGAAGACCAATCATTCAATATTGCGCTACCGCGACCCAGTTTACAAAAGTATTCGTGAATTGGTTATGTCATATTTCCATGAATACACCATGGATAATGGCTTAAAAACACTACGTAAGTACTCTGAGCCACTCGATTTGTCTGAATTTGGAAATGATTGGATGCTTGAGAAAGATGACCTCTGGGGTATTGATGAAGAGCTCGGCAAGATAAAGCATCATGATGTTTTACCAAAAGATGTAGTCAGTAAACTCCGAGCCACTGATCCAATTGAGAGGAAAATGTTGGAAACTGTAGAGTGGAAAGCTCCGAAGGCTTTGAAAGGGAAAAAGAGCAATTTGTAGGGATATTGTTCAAAAATATGAAAGTGTGGTATAATCGAGCTTGTACACATATTAATTTAAGTACTTACAAAAAATTATGGTAGAAATCAAAGCTTTATGTATGAAGTGTCGCGATGCTAACAAAAAACCTACAATGCAAGTTATGAAAGACATTGTGGTATCAGAAAAGAACAATAGATATTCTGCAAAAGGAAAATGTGCAAATTGCGGAGGAAATATGTTCAAATTTATGAACAAAGAAACTGCTGATAGCATTAAAGCGTAATATAAACAAAAAAATGGCTCAAGGGCCATTTTTTTGTTAGGATGCCTCTATGGGAACAAAAACGGAAATAAAAAGTGCGGTCTTTGTTAAGAGTAGCCCAACAATAATTGGGGTCTTTGAAGACGGCCTTCCACACATTGCTTTTATCGGTCGCTCAAACGTAGGTAAGTCGAGTACCATCAATGCTCTAACCAAAGTAAGGGGTTTGGCTAAAACAAGTGGTGCCCCAGGGCATACCAAACATGTCAATCTTTTTTTAATAAATAATAAATTTTATATTGTTGATCTCCCTGGATATGGTTTTGTAAAAGGATCTATAGGTAAAAGAGATGTTCTCCATGGTGTTATAGAGTCTTATTTAGCTTATCCATATGAAGGAGAGCAGACTATAGTTTTGATTATTGACGGCAAGGTTGGACCAAGCGCCGATGACCTCGATATAATTCAAATGCTTGAAGAGCATGGTAAAAGAATAGTTGTAGCAGTAAACAAGGTAGATAGACTTAAAAAATCAGAACTAAAAACCGAGCTCAATAAAATACAGAAGATTGTTGGTGGCCATACGATATTACCTTACTCAGCTGAAAAAAAGACCGGGATAGGGGCTTTGTGGGTAGAAGTGTCTAAGTAGTTTTTGCACATTGTGATGATTCCTGTCTTGGTTGTATACTATAGAAGTAGTTCTTATTAATTTAAGCATTAAGATAAAAATATATTATGAAAGGTTTACACAAAATTACTTGGATCTTGGTCATTATCGGAGGCCTTAACTGGCTAGTGTTTGCTTTGTTTGGTTGGGATGTTGGTCAACTCTTTGGAGGCATGGACGCAACTATTTCAAAGGTTATATATGTTCTTGTTGGACTCTCAGCTCTTGTTGAACTTTTTTCTCACAAAGATAGTTGTAAGCACTGCAGTACTGACAAACCGATGGCCTCAAATCCATCTACTCCAAACATGAACATGTAATTCTATAGGTTTATATTGCAAAAAATCCGAAGGCAAGACCTTCGGATTTTTTGTTATTTCTTCAAAAGCTCAATATCAGCAGGAGTAATTCGTTTTACAAATCCCGGTTTCATAGAGCCGATTTTCAAGTGTCCAATACGGGTGCGGGTCAATGATTCAATAGTCATACGACAAGCATCACACATCCTACGGATTTGGTGTTTACGTCCTTCGGTCAAGACAATAGTAAAAGATGAGCGAGAGACTTTTTTTACGATTGCTGGTTTAGTAAGGACCTTATCGAGCATAATACCAGAACTCAATCTAGTAATACTCTCAGGAGTGATAGCCTCTCGGACTAAAACTAAATACTCTTTTTGGCTTGTACTATTTTCTTTTGTCAAAGCTCGAGCCAGGGTTCCATCATTGGTCATGATGATTAAACCATCAGAATCTTTATCGAGTCGACCAATAGGTGAGAGATGTTCCAATCCTTTAAACTTATCGTGGATGTCAGTATTTTCAGGAGCAGTTTTTGTTGTTTCGATACCTCGTGGTTTGTATATGATCATAGCCTCTTTGACCACACCTACTTGGTTGCCAACTTTAATAATATCTTTTGCCAGCACAATACCAAAACCAGTCTCGCGAATAACTTTGTCATTTACTTGAACCTGTCCGCTTTTTATAAGTTCCTTAGCTTCACGTCTTGATGCTAGCCCCATGTGAGCAATGGCACGTTCAAGCCGCTCTTGTCCTTCTGGTAGGGTTGAAGAGTCTTTGGGACGTTGTTTGGAAAGTGGTTTAGGTCCTTTGGGTGTCCGGTAAAATATTTTCTTCCTAGCTGTTTTCATAGTCTGGCCCGAGTATAGCATACGGAATTTGATAAAAATGTAGTAATATATATCATCATGAGAACACAGGTTATTTATTTTGTTAGACACGGAGAAACAGAGCTCAATGCTCGTGGGGTTCGACAAGGTCCTGATGGACCGCTTAGCGCCAAAGGAGTTCGACAAGTACAAGAAGCAGCTAAACAATTTCCAACAAAGAAAGGAAAGCCTAAAGCCCTGATTGCCAGTCCTTTTCAGCGCACTAGAGAAACTGCTGAAATTTTAGCCAAGGCACTTGATATGAAAATAGAATACAGTGACCTACTAGTTGAGCGTAGGAATCCAACAGAAATAATAGGTCACTCCGGAGCTGATAGAGATGTTAGATCAATTGTTGATAAAATTGATAAAGGGTACCATGATGACAACCTTCGTTATTCTGACGAAGAAAATTTTGTTGATCTCAAAGAGCGAGCAAAAAAATTGCTTAAATATATTGCCGACAGGCCGGAGGATCAAATTATTATGGTGACTCATGGGATATTTCTACACATGGTTGTTTCCTATATGCTCCAAGGTGAAAATTTAACGGCTTCAGAATATAACAAACTCAGCTATATAAATCCTATGGGGAATGCCGGATTAACTATCTGTACTCGAAAAACTCGTTTATTTGGGAAAGACAAATGGGCACTTCTTGTCTGGAACGGTATTCCCCAAGAAGAAATTAAAGAAGATGACTAGGATTAGTATTTTATTGCTATAATGTAGTCATATAAGAGTAATAAAATACAAATGGCCAAAGGAAACGATCGTCACAAAAAGGAAACAAAGAAACCAAAAAAAGTAGTAGTCAAAGACAAATAATTTACAAGACCCCAAAAACTTGGGGTCTTGCTACTTTTAGGTATCGTAGTACAATGATTAGTGTATATGGGTTCGTAGCCAGTGCACACTTATGAGTATTGCTATGAAACTATCCACTATAATTTTAGGTATATTAAAGACTCGACGAGGCAAAATGCACGTCACGGAGTTGCTCCGACTAGTTGGTGCTTATTATGATCGCAATAAAGTTTTAAGTAAGCCCTCAGAGGCAGAAATATTACACGCAGTAGACCTACTTGTCGAAGATGCTTTAGTGATCAAAATGCACAATGGCGCTTGGGATGAATTTCAAATTTCAAACAAAGGTTACGCTAGACTCCGAGCTTGGTATGCTCCAAAAAAGATGCTAAGTGTCATCAGTAATGACTTTGCTAAAATGCTCTCTATCGTCGCGACTATCTTATCGATCCTTGCGACCTATCTGAGTATCAAAGCTCGTTACTAAGGTTCGGTAGACCTCCTTAAAAAACGGGTGTACACTAAGAATATAGCAATAATAATTAATTTTTTTATATGAATAAAATAATTTCTTTGATTCGTATTTGTCTTGGTTTTATTTTTATGTGGGCGTTTGTTGATAAGCTCTTTGGGCTTGGGTTTGCAACGACCTCGGCTAAAGCTTGGATCAATGGCGGGTCGCCGACTTCAGGCTTCTTGAGTTTTGCAACCAAGGGGCCATTTACTGAAATATTTAAAATGCTCTCCGGCAATAATTTTGTCGATATATTGTTTATGGTCGGGTTACTCTTTGTTGGAGTAACTTTGATATTTAACTTCTGGGTTAAGTGGGGAAGTCTTGCTGGGCTCTTGATGGTAGTACTTATGTACTTAGCAGTTCTCCCACCAGAGAACAATCCTATCATTGATGACCATATCATCTATGCTCTAGTCTTTGCTTACTTTATTGTTTCTCACAAAAAAGCCTTGCCACAACAGCCAGTGCAAGTATATGAAAATAGGGTATAAGGAAAATATCTAAATCTTAAAACTATTAAAATACCACTTTGACAAGGTGGTGTTTTTGTAGTAAAAAGAGCTAGAAATATATTTTTGAACATTTAAAATAAAAAGGAGGAAAGATGCCAAAGAAAGTTGTTTTTACGCAGACTGATTTTGATGATTTCGTAATACGCATGCGGAGTGTAGGGTTTCGGTTAATTGGCCAAAGAGAATTTAAGGTTGAATTAGCGGCCGCAAATGTTGAACCACCAACTAAACGGATTGGACGTGAAGAGGGGTTTACTTACTTCATGATTGGTCTCCGGGTAATTATTTGGACATCTTTCGTGACCAGTGAAGGACAGACCCGTGACAGTGATCCAGGAAAAGTGCTTATTTTGGAAAATAATAAAATTATTTACATGGGCACGTTCAAACGCCGAACTGGATTTTTCTTCGAAAGTTTGTTTCTTTATGCATTGGCGGCCAAAGAACATGTTGATACTCGACCTTATTCAAAATGCAAAAAATTGATGACAATTTTCCAGAAAAGAAGAGGTGGTCGACAATGTTTTTGGGTTTGTTCAATTAAAGAACATCGTCATAGTAAAGGTTGCTCAACAGTTAGTTGGAATCACGGGCTTTCAGAAAGTACATTGAAGGTCTTGACCAAGAAATGGGACAAAGCAGCAGCTTACTATGAAACGATTCGTTCTGAAGGAAAAGAGCCTGGAGCCTTCCTTGCAACTAGAAAACCGTGGAAAAAGAAAAATCCTATTACGTAAATTACTTATTTGTGAAACCTGTCCTTGAGGCAGGTTTTTTTATTTTAATATTTAAGGTGTATAATTGCCATATATGGGATATGAATCAAAACCTGAAGAACCAGCCGTAGAAGAACCTGTTAAGGAAGGAGAAAAGAAAGCTTCTGGCCTAACTCCTGAAGAAAAAGAAGATGTCTATAAAGATAGCCCCGATAATTACAGAGATGGCAGAGATTATTGGAACAACCAATAGCAATATGCAAACTATTTATTTAGCTGGGGGATGTTTTTGGTGTACGGAAGCGGTATTTAAAAGTATCAAAGGAGTGCAAACTGTAATGCCTGGTTATATTGGTGGTACGGTCGCGAACCCGTCATATGAAGAAGTCTGTGGCGGAAATACTGGTCATGCTGAGGCGGTGCAAATCGTCTATGACCCTGACGTACTTGAACTTGCTGATCTATTGGAAATATTTTTCGCTACCCACAATCCGACAACTTTAAATAGACAGGGAAATGACATAGGGACTCAGTATCGTAGTGCTATTTTTTATACAACAGGTCAGCAGGAGGAGGCGTCGCATATAGCCATATCTGAAGCTCAGAAAAACTATAATGACAGCATTGTTACAGAAGTTGTACTAGCAAATGAGTTTTATGAGGCTGACGAAAGTCATCGAAATTATTATTTTGAGAATTCAAAGAATACATACTGTACTTTAGTTATCAGCCCAAAACTTGATAAGTTGCAAAAAGAATTTGGAGATAAGTTAGTTTAAACCTGTGTTATAGTATTTTTTATGAATCAAGACAAGGAACTAGTCCTATACCAGATATTCTTCATATTTATTTTGCCAATTGCACTTTTGGTCTTTGGTATCGTGCCGATCGGATGGCGGATGGTAGTACTATGTATCGCCATGCTCTTTATGTATGGAGTCATCCAGAAAGAGAAGATCTCTGATGAAACAATGGGTCTGACGAACAAGACTTTCCGAAAGTCTCTCATTCCGTATCTGATTTTTACTCTCCTTGGGGTAGTTATCTTTGTCAAACTCTCCGAGGTTCTAGCTATCAAACCCAACATTGTTTGGTGGCAAAATATGCACTTTTTATTTTTATTTTTGCCAGTGTCACTCTTGCAAGAAATAGCTTATCGAGGGTTTTTATTTCCCAAATTAAAGGAATTGTCGCAGAAGTGGTGGGTGATTATCGGCGCCAATACCGTACTCTTTACTTTTTTACACATTATTTACCCAATGCCGAATATCATGCTTCCTGTAGCTTTTTTCTCAGGACTAGGGCTCTCTATCATGTATAGATATTACCCAAATCTTATCCTGATTTCTTTTGCTCACGCAGTTTTGAACTTTATTGCCGTACTCCATGGTTTCTTTTTCTTTCATGAGTAATAAATGGTACAATCTTGTTATGTATAAAAAGATATTTATTCTTTCGGCACTTGTTTTATTTTTTGGAGTAAGTCAAAGTTATGCCTTGGTGCCTGTAGCAAAAGAAGAACAAAAAGATACAACTATTACTACTGAACAAGATGTCTCTTCTACTTTAGATACTGCTGAGTCGAAACTAAAAGTATTTTATGATAAATACAAAGAAAAGCTTGAAACATTTCGAAACAAACAAGCGCTTTACTTTGCTACGTTGCGTGATCAGACTAAAGTCAAACTCGGTATCCAAGTTACTGGAGATATTTTGAAAGAACTGTCCCCGATGTTTACTCCTCCACCTGCTCCAACACCTATCGGAAGTGATCCAAATAAGTTAGGGGAACTTGAAACTAAGAAACTCGATAGCCCTATGGACTATGTGACCTTGATATATTCCACCTCTCTAGCTTCACTTTTTGCCAGTGTCTTGATGTTCTACGGCGTTTTGGCTTTCCTACTGTTTTTACTCATCCGAGTTTTCTTCCGAATGTTTGTGTAAATAAAAAAGCCACAAATGTGGCTTCGGTAAGATGGAAGATTTTAAATATTGATTGGTCTTTTTTTAATACCAGTTACTATTGCGAGCATCACAAGGTAAGCGTTCATTGTCATGCTGGCTAAAATAATCCATGGTTTAGGATCTTCACTGCCTTCAGGAACTGGAGGTAATTCAGGTAGGTAAAATACTACAGGAATACAGCCAATCAAAGATACTAAAACAATCAGAAGTATGGATGATGATTTATATTTTTTGGATATAATCAACCCTCCTATTATCCATCCAATAAAATAACAGACAATGGAGCATCCAATGAGGATACATAGTAAGATAAAAATTTTTTGTGCTACCATTTTTTTAATTTTCTCTTACCTTACAACATGAGGAAAGCCTTGTCAATTGTGTTAGAATATCAACATGGTTCGGATTATTTTTGCAGTAATTGTGATTTTTGGGGCTACATTTTTTCTGCCTTTTTGGATGCAAATTATTTTTTATGTTGTTGCTATTTTCTTGGTGAGGTACCATGCCTTACTTTTGATACCGGCCTTATTTGCTGACGCTTGGTATGCTCCAACTAGGGAATTGACACCGTCTAACAACAAGACAATACTTGTCGTCATTGGTTTGATTTTAATTTATTTATTTATTATGAGAACAACTCGCATAAAAGAACGCTATGATTTGGAGAAGAAGTAAAAAGGTAATAACCACCGAACTTCATCCAGACGAAATACTTTTGGATGTCCACAATCTACCTTCATTTGATAGACAGCAATTTGAGGGCCAACTTGAACAACCGATCAGCAAGAAGTCACTATCTTTGATGTTTGGGTTTATTATTATTGTTGGAGCTTTGTTTGTTTCGCGATTGGTATATCTGCAAATGATCAAACATGGTTACTACACCATAAAAAGTGAACAAAATAGTCTCGATGCCATTCCACTTTTTGCTGATCGGGGAGTGATATATGACCGAAACGGTGTTGAACTTGTTTGGAATGTTCGAGATGAAGCCATTGATTTGACTAAGCGTGCATATATCAAAACCCACGGCTTTTCAAATATTTTAGGTTATGTCTCATATCCAGCTAGAGACCAGAAAGGTACTTTCTGGCAGGAGAGAACTATTGGTAAAGATGGAGCTGAAAAAGAATTTGATACGGCTCTATCAGGGACAAATGGTAAAAAATTGATTGAGACTGATGTTTCTGGAAGTATTATTTCCGAAGGGTCTATTGAGTCACCAATTCAAGGAGACAACCTTAACCTCTCTGTTGATAGTCGTGTTCAAGAAGCACTTTATAAGGGAATTCAAAATCTAGCTCAGCAGTCAGGCTATGTCGGTGGTACTGGTTTGGTCATGGACACCAAAACAGGTGAGCTCTATGCCATGACTAGTTATCCAGAATATAGTTCAGAGATAATTTCAGAAGGGTCTGATAAGGTTACTATTAGAGGGTATTTAAATAGCTCAACTAAGCCCCTTTTAAATAGAGCTATAGATGGTGTCTATACACCCGGGTCGGTTATCAAGCCCTTCTTTGCTCTTGGTGCCTTAGAAGAAGGGGTTATCACTCCTAATAAAGTTATTTATACAACCGGGTCATTAACTATTCCAAATCCATATAATCCGAAACTAAATACAGTTTTTAAAGACAATGCCAACCATGGTGCCGTTGATATGAAAAAAGCTCTAGCTGTATCTTCAAACGTTTATTTTTATCAGATCGGTGGAGGTTTTGGTAGTCAAAAAGGTATAGGTATTGCCGGCTTAGAAAAATATTCACGCATGTTTGGTTTAGGAGAAAAAACAGGGATTAACTTAGGTGGTGAGCAAAAAGGTAATATTCCAAGTATACAGTGGAAAGCCAAAAGATTCCCAGGAGATCCGTGGCGTGTTGGGGACACTTATAACACAGCTATTGGTCAATATAGTTTCCAAGTAACCCCACTTCAAATGGTCAGGGCTATATCAGCCGTGGCTTCACGGGGAGTCTTGCAAACCCCGACCATACTTAAAACTGATTTTGTACCAGAGGGGTTAAAACTTGATATTCGCGACGATGCTTATACTACAGTCCATGAAGGGATGCGTATGAGTGTCCTTGAGGGCACAACTGCGGCTCTTAATAATCCAAATATTAATGTCTCAGCCAAGTCTGGTACTGCTCAGATTAAAAACAATACTCGGGTAAACTCTTGGGCTGAAGGATTCTTTCCCTCTGAAAACCCCAGGTTTGCTTTTGTTGTTTTGATGGAAGATGGACCTAAAGTCTCCTCTGGTGCTGTTCATGCTTTCAAGTCAGTACTCGAAGTTTTTGTGAATAATCCAGAACTCTTGCAATAATTTTGACGTGATAATAAAAAAGAGCTATAGTACCCCGATAAATATATGAAAGAATTACTAACACAAGAAAATAAAGAAGCTCTAGAGAAAGAGTTCAAGGAACTCTCAGGTCTAAAGCGCAAGGAAATTATCTCTGCAGTTGAATATGCTAAGAGTTTGGGAGACTTGTCAGAGAACGCTGAGTATCACGCCGCTCGAGAAGCTCAAGGAAAACTTGAAGACCGTATCCAGCAAATAGAATATACACTAAAGTATGGCCAAGTAGTAGAGCGCTCTAGTGATGGGTCTATAACTGTTGGATCAACGGTTGTTGTAACAAAAGAAGGAGAAACTAACACTCGTACTTTTGTGATTGTTGGTTCTGAAGAAACTGACATGCTCTCAGGTAAAATCTCTTATAAATCTCCAATAGGTCAATCTCTCCAAGGTAAGAAAAAAGGAGATACTGTTATTGTTGTGACACCAAAAGGAGATACTCAATATAAAATAGTTTCAGTGTCATAATTTTTATTTTGATGATAGGCCATCTTCAAATAGTAATTTTCTAATATATTTCCTAGATAAGCCAAAGACAATAAAAAGCCCTATTATCACTAACAAGATATTTCTTACTACACCAACATTGTCTATGATGGCTTGAACTCTACTATGGAAAAACAAACCAAGGAGGGTATAAAGTGGCACGTATATTATAATCGCCGCAAGGTCATAGGCTACAAATCTTCTAAATGGTACTTTCTTTTGGCCTGCCAGAAAAGGTCCAATAAAACGAAGCTGAACCAGAAACCTTGAAAAGAATATTATTTTATTCATGTGATCAGTAAACCATTGGTCACTTTTTTCCATAAATCTTTTTGAAAAGAATTTGTTATAAAACCAAGTGACAAGATGACTTCCTTTTCTAGCGAGAAGATACATACCAATGTCACTGACGAGTAGTCCCGACATGACAATTGGCATAAGGATAAAAAAATTTATATGCCCCGTCCCGGCAAGGTATCCAAAAGCTAGTAGGACTATTTCTTCAGGCACAGGAATCACTACATTTGATAGTAGCGCTGTAAACCAAATACCAATATAGGATAAAGCTCCGAGTTCTGTAATAAGTGTTGTACTTTCAATCACTAATTTATTATAACACTTATACAAATTACTTGACTTTATAATGTATTTATGCTATGATACCAGGGTAAACAAATTTGTCCTTTAACGTTAAAAAGATATAAAAATGGGAACTGACACTCTTATTAAACCGCTCGAAGAGCGGATCGCTGAAGCAATTATTGCAAATGGTGGTACTTCTGAAGATATCAAATATCTAAGCGACGATGCAGTTCTCGCCCTTGGCCTGAATCTTGCACAAACTGGTATCAAAGCCAGAACTCCAAACCCTGCGTTCGTGGTAACTCCACTAAAGGACATCAAAGGAAACATGAAAAATTTTGACTGGGCGTACGACCATTTAGCTAACCTTGCTTTCAAGGTTGAAAGTAACGATGGTCCAAAAACCATTGAGCTGAAAAAGTACACACCAGGAGAAACAGAAGACATCCTGAAACAAATTGATGCAGATGGCTTCATGCCTGCTCCATCACCCTATGTATTAGGACTTGGTGTACAGCATCCTGCCGTGATCAAAGAATACGGCTACATCGTTTCTCTGGATGAAAACAATGTGCTTCTGGACGCCTACGGTGACCCGTGCTTCCTTTACCTCTCCTGGCGCGGCCAGCGTAACCTCAATCTGACGTCGCGAGCAGGCCGGTGGTATGACTATTGGTGGTTTGCTGTGGTTCGCAAGGAATCCTTAGCTTCTTAAGCTCTAACGCTTAAGTTCTTAACTCTTTATGCCGACATTTTCAATGTCGGCATTTTTTTATATACTATATGCGATGAGACTGATATGCACATGGTTACGGCTCTGTGCGGTTTTATCTGGAATTGTTTTGTCTGAGTTGAGCTGATCAAGGTTGGTTCGAGTGTACAGAATAACTTTCACAAAAATATAAGAATACTTGGTGTGCAACATTGGTGGATTTCTATATCCCACATACAATACAAGAAGTGATGGTTTCGCTTCTGGTGGTACTGATGATGTTGTGCGCAAATGTGCTTCTG
>JANNRS010000054.1:0-47673 GCA_031401615.1 Minisyncoccota bacterium
GCAACAATCCAGTCCGTCTACACTAAACCTGAACTTTTTAAACATATTAAACTTGTCATTATTGACGAGGCACACAATCTTGCCCCAAGGGCGCTTGATACAATGTATACCTCATTCATTCAGGCAATTGGAAGCCCAAAAGTGATTGGATTTACTGCCACTCCATACCGACTTGAGATTGGATATTACAGAGACGAAACTGGTGCTTTAACTGCAGCCACGATGCTCAAACTCATTAACAGGATGAGACACAAAGATGCCAAAGGAATGTTTTGGAAAAGAATTATTTACGAAATATCCCACCTAAATCTCCTTAAGGCTGGGTATCTATCTCCGATAGAATATATCCACCAACCCCTGCTCCCATACGCAGAAATTCCAATAAACATTTCTCATTCGGACTATAATCTTGAAAAATATACTGAAGCCATTATTGGGAAAGAAGCCGAAATTCTTTCTACAATTTCAGAAGCACAGAAAAGATTTAAAAGTCTTTTGATATTTTGCTCAACAACTGGACAAGCGGAGAGGCTCTCTGAAGTAATCAAAGGTTCTAAATGTGTGCTTGCTACAACCCCTAAAAAAGAACGAGTCAAAATCATAAAAGGATTTAAAGATGGGAGTATAAAAACCATCTTCAATGTTGGTGTATTGACTACAGGTTTTGATAAACCAGATTTAGATTGCATAATCCTGCTCCGCCCGACCCGCTCTCCGAATCTTTATAATCAAATACTAGGGCGGCTCACCCGTATTGCTCCTGGTAAAAAAAAAGGAACTGTTATTGATTTTACTTCTACCTGTCAGTCAATGGGAAGGATTGAGACATTTAGATTGGTTCAAGGGTATAGTGGAAAATGGGACTTACGCACAGAAAGACATGATTTTTGGCATGACAAGGTTTTGTTTAAGCGTATAATTGAGGGTAAATGACAGAAGCAAGTTACTACGCCAAACTTACAAAATATTATTTAAAGACTGCAAGAAATAGTATAGCATGGGAAGCTAAATTTACTCGCTCAAACCGTATAAGATTTGATGCTTTAGCCGACCACCAAGAAGAAAAATTATTGGAATCAGAAAGAGCTTATGGAGAAAAGATAGCAGACTCTGGGTTAATAAAGAAGCCGTTTGATGGTTGGGTTTTGTATAAAGCCTCATCTTTTTTTATAGCCATCTACTTCACACCTAATCATACTGAAATATACGAAATCCCAATAAGAACTTTTATAAAAGAAAAATATGTAAGTTCTGAAAAAAGTCTATCAAAAAAAAGAGCCAAAGAGATAGGTAAATTAATTGAGATTTAACGACTGTTAATATAATACTCCAAACTGTATTTAATATTGTCATCCAATTCAGTCGCCGACCTTCGGCACCACAGTAGATAATCCAAGTCCTTCTTTGCCACATCCTTATAAAATTCTCCTTTGTATTTCCCGAAGGTAAATTTCTTGTGGAGTATCGGCTTCTTGGAAATCTCAATCATCTCCTCTAAGGTAAAATGCTTCTCATAAAATTCGTAGAGCTTTTCCAGAACCAAGACATCGCTCTTCGCATCGTGTGGGTTAATTGTCTCATCAAATTGTAAGTTATAATAATATCTAAGATACTGTAGGGTATTCTTCCCCAGCTCCGCCTTTTTATCCCAAGCGTGAGAGAGTTTGTAGGTACAGATATGATGTTTCGGCAACACCATATTTTCCTTAAGGAGAAATGCCACATCAAACTGGGCGTTATGAGCCACGAATACAATGTCTTCTTTGTTGAATTCTGATTGGAGTTGTGTTTTACCGAGGCTCCCATCAAAAGGAGGATAAATCTCTAACATCTCGTTAGTGATATGGCAGATTGACATAGCCTCTATACTGACTGGCACAGGAGGTTTATAGAGACTATTGAACCAAAATTTTTCTCCTCTTATTTTCCAAGAAAGCTGAATGAGCCTATCTTTTTCTTCTATACCTGTAGTCTCCACATCTAAAAATAATGGTCTCATTTTAGTTTTTGAATACATCTTGTAAATATCTTGGTATCCCAAAATACAATTTCTCCCTTACATGCTCCCAATCAGAAGAACCTTTTTCCTGAAATCTCTCCGCCAAAAGCCCAGCCATTGTCCAAAATCTATCACCATAAAAGTTGTCCCTACCTTCTCTAATAAGGCTACGGAGCATCCTCGTCATTAAGTAATTAAGTATTTTGTTTTTCATTTTTCTTGTTATCAATCCAAGAAATAGTCGCCTTGTATCCAATACCTTGCTTAGCATAAACCAACTCAACCACTGGCTTGATGACAAGCTCGTACTTCTTGAATATTGCCTGAAGCTCAGCTTCAGCTTTGACAGCCCTATCCCTGTAATCAATCTGTTCTGGGGTCTCTTCTACTGTCCCTGTTGTAACGTTTGTTTTGTCTTCCATATATTTAATTTGTTAATTTTCTTTTAACCTCTGATAATCTTACTAATAATTTTGCTCGTTTTGGGTCTGTATGGTCCAAAGCCCTTACTCCTTGATACAGCGCATCGTGCTTCTTCTGTAATTTCGGTAATCGGTAGGGCTTCACAACCTTTCTAACCTTCTCTTTTTTTGGTGACTTCGCTTTTCCTTCCTGTATGTTCGCCCACATCTTCCTCTCCTCCCTCTCTGCTTTGATGTGGTTTTTAGCAATCCTCTTACGCTTTAACCTTTTTAATGCAATTCTTTTGGGTTTTGTTTTCATTTTATTTAATTAAATATTTTACTAAATCAATCATCGGGAATATAGGTAGAAAAATTGATAAAATTCCCCACCAAAAACCCCAAACGATAAATGTATATACTACTGCAAATATCCAATATATCTCTTTCATTTTATTCAATATCACACCTCTTTAAATTCCCAGTCCAACCGCTCTTAACTGGAATACCGCCCTTATCTCTACAAAGCTGAAAATCTGCTGGTTCAACATAGAGCATTGGTTTGGGGTGATTTATCCAATTGAATGGGTCACTAGCAATCCAAGTAAAGAACGCGACAAAGGCATACCCAATGAAAAACATCGCCACAACTGCACTCAATATACCTACTATAATTCCGCCAAATATAAATGTTTCTCTCATGTTATTTGATTTTCCACTGGCTTAATCTCCCCACTCGCAACCTTTGACCTATACTCCAACACTAATTCCTTGCTCGGACTGTACTGTGATTTCAGTAAATCCTCGGTCAGAATATCCAAAGGAACAGTCTGGGGATATTTGGCATACTTACTGTGGGTAAAATACTTACAAACATAACCATGTCCTGATTTCTCAACCTCACCATCCAAGGCATCACAGATAAGCTTCTGTTTGTCATACTGGATACGACCAGTCGCTTGTTTCTCCCTCTCTTTATTACTAGCCTTCTCTTCGGGGGTCATCTGTTTAGTTCCCATTTTATCCACATAATCTCTTATCAATTTCGGATATGCTGCCGCTATCATAGAGCAGAGAGCCGAAGTGAAGGTCGGCATACCATTTCTCTCCATCACTTCATTCACCATTTCCACTGCTCTCTCAGGGAAGGATATAGTCTTTAGAATTTTAGTTTTCTTTTCCATCTTTTTTCAATGTGTTATAAAGTAAGACTAAGGCATTCTGAACAACAGACGATATAGTCAAGTAAGTCGCTCCTCCATCATTTTTCATTATCTCCTCTATCATCTTCCTATGCCTCGGAGTAAAGCCAATAGGCATCTGTTTTAATTTTATTCTTTCCATATTTAAGTTAATACTATCTTACAATACCACTAAACCCACCGCAACAAGTTGTTGTGGATAACTTTTGCCCTTATTCTACTTTCCCTACAACCTTCCTATCCCCCTCCTGTATCTCCTTAAGGAGATACAGGATGGCTTCAAAATCCAGCTCGCTTACCGAGTGGAAGACATTTTTGCCACACTTGCGATTTCTACTAACTATCGCTATCAAATCATCACTCTCGCCATAGATTGCGATAACACTTTCTTGAATTATTTTTTCATTTTTCATCGTTTTCTTTTTTATAATCTGGTAAATAAACTTTCACACTACCTCCCGAACCACTACCCATCCACACATACTTCCCATACTCATCCGTATAAACATCTTCTTCATTTCTACCCCCTCGTTGGTTTAACCATTGTATTTCTTTAAAATTCAAATACATATATTTTCTCTCTTAATTCTAATAATACCGACCTTTGCCCTTATTCTAAAATGCCTACAAAAATTTCTCACAGAAAAACCGTCAAAACACTGGTATTTTTGACGGCTCTTCGCTTCTCGTTTAGACGACTTGCGTTCAGCTTCCTCTTAATTTACATAGGTATATCCTCCAAATCAAAAGCACTCGGCAACATTATCTTTGATACTTTACTTCCATAGTAATCCAAATCAAGGCGGGGTCTTCCTTCTTTATCAAGACAAATAAATAATCTAGCAATCTGCTCTCGCTTTTCATTATTTACCACCACCTCAATATGCCTATCTCCACTCTTTGCGATTGACTTCCCACGCTCGCTATTAGCGACAATATTTAATTTCATAAATCGTAATTACCAATTATTCTAGTAATCTCATCTTCAAGCTCATAATACGGCTCACCCGACAATTCCCATTTTTTGTCGTGTTGATGTTTAATCCTATCTAATAATGGCTCTATCACACCCTCAATTATTCTAATAGCATTTTGTCTAGCAGGAAAATCCGCATTGTATGCCTCATCAGGCATTTTCTTTTTTCTCTTCATAAGCATTTTATATTAAGTTTTGTAAAGAACACGCACCAGTTCGTGCTTCAGTATCATAGACACTGATTGTTGTACCCTTTGTGCCGTTTGACAAAAAGATACAACATCAACGGCTATTGCAAATCAACAATGAAATCAGTTATTTCCTCTTGGTCTTCTTCCGAAAGAGACATAAATAATTTCTCACTCTCTTCATCATTCCAACCCCAATCAGTATCAGGCTGTATATTTTCGCCGTCTTCCCAACTCTTATATAGCTCTAAGGTGCGGTCATTGCCAATATCAAGAGTAAAGTCTATGGCAACACTTTCCCGAACGATATGTTTATTTTCTATTTCTATTTTCATATTATTCGTGTTTAACTTTTAATTTTCGGCTAGTGTGAGCCTCGCAATACTCACCGTCCTCACCCTGCAACTCATTACAATCATCTGCCACACACTTCAAAGGCTCGGCATTGTGCTTTGGTATACCTAAATGCTCCGCAAGGATAGGCAAGTCAATCCAAAAACCATTATCACAATAAGCGTCTGCCATTTTTGACGCTAAATGCTCCATTGTGCTATCGTCTACATCTTGAGTATTAAAATCAATACTCTCTAAGTCCTCTCTCGCCACACTTGTAATCACAAAGTCTTTATATTTTTTTTCCATTTTAGTTATTTTTAATTTATAAACCCTCTCTTAATGTCAATTCTCTTTCAACCTCCATAAGCTCGTGAAATTTCCTTATGAAAAATTGGCTTTTACCTTTTTCTATATAATCCATAAGCTCTTCTCGCATACTAACCAAAGTATCATCTTCTAAGTCTCCAAAATCTCCATAATGGACAACTTTTTCTTTTTTAGCTTTCATTTTAGTTAATTAACTTGTTTATAATTGCCTCGTAGGCGTTCCCCACTACCCAAATAAATGCACTAGCCCCTAAGATAGAGATAGCCAAATAAAAGAGTAATTCCAACCAATGCTTTAGTATTCTCATCTTATTTTTTGTTTACTTTTAATTTTTTACGCCACGCCACCATATCTTTTGAATGAAACAATGGATGTTGTTCACCAAAATTTTGGATGGTGTTTGCATTTTTTTCTGTCATTTTATTTTTAATAATCTATGCTTATTGAACAAATGACTTTCTAAATGAAAAAATGTCATTTTACAAACTGGACACGACTCCAACTTTCCTTTCTTTTTCTTATTCACACCCTCAATCCTTTCTATCAATTTCTTTCGCTCCGACTCACTCACTCTTCTGCCTTCACCTTTCCTATCTCCTTTCTTAAACTGATATTTTTTACCACCTTTCAAAAGATTTTTAACATACTCCTCCCTATGCTCCTCAAAATGCTCTTGTTTTTTCCTTTTAACTTCACTCCCAATAAGCGACATAGTAAAAGGCAAATCAAATTCTTCTTTATAGTCTCGCGATAATACGCCGTGTCTGTGCCATAAATGCGAACCTAAATGTGCAAATCTCTTACCACACATCAAACATTTTATTGTTTTTTCCATAAGCCCTTATTCTAAATTTACTTCTAATATATGGATAGAACCCGACCAAATTTCTGTCCATAATTTCCAAAGCAAACCTTTTGCCCTTATTCTAGTTTCCCGCCAGTAATTTTTTACCAAAAATTTACCCAAAAAATCGCTAAAATGTTTGACAAACAAAAAAACCGTGTGCTAGTGTAATCACGGTTTTATGTTTTCAACGGTCAAGCCGTTACGAAATCAAAACTCTAATCAGGCATACAAGCATTTATAAATAAATCTTTTCTAAACCTTGTATTTTCTTTTCCCAACTCTTCGGCTAAGTTATACGCAATAGCGGATATTGCAAAAGCATATTTACTTTCGGCTTTCCATTTTTCAGCCTCTTTTTTAATCACTCTCGCGATAAGCTCATAATCTTTTTTGGTCATTTTAGTATTGTTGGATTATAAATCTATCCCTATCAGTCCCTAAATCAATAGGTATAACTATCGTGTAGTTTTCTAAATCCTCCATACTCTTTATATCTGGATAGCTCTTCTGTAGCTCTTCCAAGCTCTCATACTCACTATACTCACAACACAAAGCAATGGTATCTAGCTCTATATCCTCCCCAATATCCTCTGATAAGTTTTCAAGATAATCAAACAAAGCTCTTTTGCCATAATAGGTAAAATTGTCTTTGTAAGTATCTGAAAAACTATCGCAAAACATACTAAAATTCACATTTTGTTTTATCATTTTATTTAATTTTCAAATAACACCACCACTAGCTGTGATGCAAGCATATTTTTTTATATGCTGTATTGCTTGCTCTAAGTGTTAGAGCAAGCTAACAACTAACAATTATTTAATTATCTTTTTGAATTGCAACATTGTGTGTATCCCGTTTGTCAAAACTGTTTGACCATTTTTTTTAATATCTTTTTGCTTTTCATAGATGAAATGCAACATATCTTTATTCTGTTTCCTGTTTGCACAAAATACCCTATAAATACGCCCGTCTTTGAAACTAATTTGATATATTGATGTTTCCATATTTTTTGTACATTAGTCTAGTATTTTCTTTTAACCATTGCTCGGTATCTAATTGCGTGTATTTCAACCCACCTTCACCCCTCCAACAATCACCCCAACAAACTAACTGGCTATGCTCTCCCGCTTCTTTTGGCTCGCCACACTTCGGGCAAGTGTGCATATTGCGAGCTATTTTTTCTAATTTTCCCTGTTTTTCTATTATCATATTATCTCAATTAAATCTGGTAATGTTATAAACTCGCCATTATACCAACCAAACACTAGCCCTTTATCTCTCAAACTCTGTATAAATTGTTCTCTAGTCATATTATTTTTTTACTAAAAACATATAATTCGCTCTCTTAAATTTTGCCCCACTATGCTTGAATTTACTCACCGCTTTTTCTGTTGCCGTTACTCTCACATTGTAGAGTCTGCCGTCTTTTGTTTTTATACCCCTCTCTAAATCGTTTTTTAGTGTGAATTTATGTTCAAACCTCGCCCGCCTCAAGTAGTCAGTTATCGCTTGCCACTCTTTTGGAGATACTATAATTTTGCCGTGTATAGAGCAGTCAAATAAATAGCCGTAGTAATAATTTATTATTCTCATATATTTTAATAATTTATAATACTTTCTAATTTCAACCTTTCAAGCAACGACACTAATGCTTGAAAATGTGTGCTACCAGTCCCGATATATAGCGGGGCTTGTGGATACCACGCTGTATAAAATCCTGCCGTGTTTTTTTCTATAATCATATAATTATTTTTCTAGCTTACTAATAATATCTAAAGTCTTCTTAACCTCTATTTTCACCCCACAATTAAACCAATTCCGCCACCCCTCTTTCTCTGTAAAAATCACATCATAAGCTAAAGCCTCCGCCCGCTTATCGTCTAAAGCTATCAGCACCGCCTCCTTGCTTGTTATGTCCTGTTTGTATAGCTTCTTATAGTAATGTATAACACTCGCTTTCTGCCACTGCATAGTCCCTATGCTTGCCTTCTCATTGCTATCAAATATGATTATGCCGTCATCTTCTTTATGTCCCGCACTCTCGCATTTCTGTATGTCGGCAACTACACCCCTTTTTAACTCCTCCACCTTTTTACCTAAAGAGTCAGTAAGTACAATTTTTTCAGCATATACAGGTTTTCCAAAAAACTCGCTTCCTATCTTAAAAGAGCCAACGGACAAACCCAAAAGAAAAGAGATAATAAAGACAACTCTAAAAATTCTAGTCATTCTCCACTTTAATACTTCCCACCAAGTAGCGTGCGGATACATCTCACACAATTTTTTACCCATATAATTTACTTTTAGTTTTTTCATATATTATTGATTAAATACGGCGTGGCTAATAATCAAATAGGCATACAAGAATACATATATAAGAGATAGAGCTAAACATACTTTTATACCACTCCACAAGGCACCAATAACTCTTTTTATTTTCTTCTCTCTTTTATATTGTTTAATGTCAAAGTATTGCATATTCATTTATTATTTACTCTCTAATAATGTATTAAGTATATACTAACCTAATACTAAGTCAATACTAATATATACAAACTGGGGATAACTCAAAATTACAACACAGCTTGACACGACTTGTCAAAACGTGTTCCAGCTATGTAAAAAACGGTCAAAAAAATATGTGTTATGTATAAATGATATAATGTGCTATATATGTGTAATATATAGTATAAATAATGTATAAATTAAAAGGTGAAATGGGGTAGCTGGAACACGATTGTGGTATAAATGTCAAATGGTAATGGCTAGAAATAAGGCTTATTTGACAGGGGTTTTCTGTTTTATGTTCGCGGTATGATGTGTATGTTTTGAAAAAAGTTTTTATTTTCTGCCGTTTCTATGCTTAAAAACTCCTCCACCACTTCATTTTTTTTGTAATCCCTATACTAAAAAAAAAAAAAAAAAAAAAAAAAATGTTTTATAAATGAAGTATACATACCTGCGAAGGTGTTTTGCCCTGCGGGGCTATGTTTCTTTTGGAGAAACTCCCCCAACCGCCCGCGAACGGCACCACCAAATGCCAAAATATGGCTTAACCACAACATATCTTGTTTATGTGTCGCACAATATACATTGTGCGACATTAAAAATATGGCTCATTGACTATACAGAATGACAAAACACACCCCCTATACCCCCGACAAGGCACCCCCCGACCCAGTGGAAAATACCGTATAGGTACTCCCACCCAATAAACGGCAGAAATTCTGTTTCGTATCCTATACACCAGAAATTTCCATTTATATTTCAAACGGCACCCCCCTACCCCTAATTTCCTATAAGAAAATCATTTCCCACTATTAGGTATAAAAAATTTTGAAATTTCAAGGTTGTCCACAACATAGTATTAACTTAAAATATTTGAGGTGTGGTAGAATAGAGACCATGCAACCTTCTGCTAAAATATTTGTCATACCAAATGTCCCTTGTTTTGGAGCTAACGATATTTCGGTTTTAGGTTTTTGTAGAAAGACTAGAGATTAGGTTCTCTAGTTTTTCTATTTTAAATTCTAAATGGAAGAGAAAAAACCAAAAATAACAGAAGATGAATTTGAGGAGCAAGTAGCTTCTCTTGAAAATGAAATAAAAAAAATTGTTCCAAAAAAATTGGAAATTTTAAAGCGCCTCGCTTATGAAATATCTATTATTGGATTGTCTGAACAGGAGGCTTGTATGGTTGTGAATTTTGATATAGCGGAGCTTATTGCCTTGAGGCAAAAGCATGAGAAGATTGAGAGACTTTTTAAAATGAAATCTCTTGAATATAAGCGAGGATTACTTAAAACTTTATCTAAAAAAGCTAGAGAAGGAGATGAAAAACTTGCCCAGTGGCTACTTGAGGCTAAGTATGGTGAAGAATACAACCGTAGACGCGGTGGAGGTGGTAATGGAGCCGAAGGGGGTGAGGATATGCTGGGGGCGGCGGTGGATTTTATACAGAAGAGTGCGGGGGGAGGGGAGAGTGTATTGGGGAGTGGGGGGTTGGTGAAGAAGGCGAGTGGTTTTGGGTCGGGGGTGGTTGGAGATACGAGGCGGGAGGTGTTGCCGCCAGTGCATGAGGCACTCAAAGATAGGGCGGAGAAGATTGTAAGTAACTTAGTTGTATGATAGAGGAAGATAAATTATTAAATGGGCAGGAGATTTCTTTTGAGGAGGTGAAGAAATATCTCTCGGATGCTAAGTGGCGATTAAATAATTTGTATTTCGTGAAGGATGAGAGGGGGAGGAAGGTGCAGTTTGTATTGAATGAAACACAGGAGTTACTTTATAGCGGGCTTTGGTATTTTAATATCGTGCCGAAGGCAAGACAGTTGGGGGTGACTACTTTTTTTGCAATTTTATATTTAGACCAGATACTTTTTAGTGAGAATCAGACCGCGACTATCATCGCTCACACTGAGCGGGACATGAAGCGTATTTTTAAAAACAAGATTAAGTTCGCGTGGGACAATTTGCATCCCTGGCTTAAGGCTAAGATTGGGGAACCAGATGTGAATACGGCGAATGAGTTGAATTTTCCAAACGGCTCCGTCATTTCTGTCGCTCTCTCATCTCGTTCCGACACAGTACAGTACCTCCACATCTCAGAGTTTGGGTATATTTGCAGTAAGTACCCAGAGAAGGCGGCAGAGATTGTTGAGGGGGCAATTAACTCGGTCCACGCGGGTGGTATGGTCTCTATTGAGTCCACGGCGGAGGGTAGGGAGGGGCATTTCTATGAATTTACGATGGATGCAGATAAGAAGCGGAGGGAGGGGAGAGAATTGACCCCGCTAGATTTTAAATTATTCTTTTTCCCGTGGTATATAGACCACAGATATTCTATGGAGGCAAATTTTGCAATCTCTAGCGATTTTCAGGAATATTTTAAGAAGATTGAGGCGAAAGAGAAGGTTAAGATTACGGATGGACAAAGGAGATGGTATATCAAGAAGAAAGAGTTACTGAGGGAGGCGATGTTTTCACAATACCCAAGTACGCTGGACGAGGCATTCTCTGTTTCAACTGAGGGGGCTTATTATTCTAATGAGATGAATCAAGTTTATTCACAGAATCGGATAAGACCTGTGCCTGTGGTGGATGATACTGTGGTGGATACTTGGTGGGACTTAGGAATGAATGATTTGAATATTATTATTTTTACTCAGACTTCTGGTCCGTCAATTCGGATAGTGGATTTATATTTTAACCGAGGATATAAACTTGGGCATTATGTTGATTTACTGAAGAGTAAGGGATATAGGTACGGGAGACATATTCTCCCTCACGATGTTGAAGTTCGTGATATGTCTTCAGGTATAACCAGGAAGCAAACTCTCTACGAGCTTGGGTTGAATAATGTGGTGGTGGCACCGAAATTACCTATCGCGGATGGGGTTGAGAGGGTGCGTGGCATATTTAGTCGGATGTATTTTGATGAGGACAAGACTAAAGCGCTCTATGAGGCTTTAGGAAATTATAGGAAGGAGTGGGATGCTAAACTTGGGGAATATAAGAATTTACCGAGGCATGATAGTAATTCCCACTTTGCCGATGCAGTGCGAACTGGGGCTTGTGTGTGGCGGGAGGAGCCGATGTTTGCTGATAATTATGAGAGAGAAGCTTATGAGAAACAAACAGAACAATCATTTTTTGCCTAAGAAGCCGAAACCAAATAAGACTCCTGGGGGGATTTATTTGTCTAAGACGGGGAGACCGATGTGTTTCGATTGTCACGAGGAGATGATACCAGACGGCACTGCTCTGAACTTTGTCACTTTAGAATGGGACGGACATACTTTTATTTGCGGGAAGGGTTGTATGGGCGGGGCTAGACTTTCGGTTGGTTGACTTATCCCCAATATGTTAATATATGTTTAATATCAAAATAGTTGTATAATTTAATCACCTTAATAACTAGACTATGCCACAAATTTTAACAGATAGTGAGAAGATAAATCAGGGGAATTCCCCTGAAAATCCTTTGAACAAAGATGGAGTTTTAGACAAACCTATTGATTTGTATTCTGAGACAGATAAAACATATCTTTCCTATTTACAATCAAGGCTTGAGAGTGCGAAGAAGCAGAAGGAGAGTCCTTTGCCTGAATTTAATAACAAGACTTATTACCAAGATTTTGAGGAGAATATTAAAATTTCGCATACTAAATTACCTGAGAGAAAAAATGAAGACGATGTTATCGTTTCGGCTGGGACGGTAGAAGCAAAGTTGGAAGCGCTTTTGAGTCATGTTCATAATTTGGAACTGGCACCTGAGGTGCTTGCTTTTGATAGAGAAAACAATATGATAAACGACCTCGGTACTGCCCTCACTGATACGATTTTTATGACTGAGCAGATTGACGGCGGTATCATTGGGGGTGATGAAGAAAAGAAGCTTTTAAGACAAAGGGAACTCCTCTGTCAGAATGCAGTGTTTGTCCAAGAAGAATGGCTCCGAAAATTTGAGCGCAAGAAGAAACTAAGCGAAAAATATGACGGACAATTTAAAGAGTGGAAAAATTGGAATGACACTTTGGAGTTGGTTTTTGAAGGACCTTCAAGAACTTTGTTGTATGGTCCGAATGTATATCTTGGAAATATTACGGAATACTTTATGGACAATCAGCCATATATGTTTATCGCTTTCCAAGAACATTATGATGTGGCTAAAACAAAATACGGGAAATTTGAAAACTGGAAATATGTCAGGCGTGGCGCAATCCCAGAGGGGACGACTGAAGAACAGAAAACTATTTATGATAATAAGTGGCGATTGGAAGATGTTAAAAAAGACCATGTTGAAATAATTTTGTACCAAGATAAACCGAATGATGAATTTCAAATATTGATAAATGGGATGGCGATGTTGCCGATGGGCTTCCCACTTTCTGCTGTTTCTCCTGGGGGTTCTTACAACATTGTGAAGCAGGTTTTTAGAGTTTTGAGCAATCATTTTGCTTACGGTAAAGCTTTCGTAGCTTCGGGTTCAGTGAAAGAAATTGCTACTCTGATTGATGAGATGCTTAAGCTCTTCGTACTAAAAACTAGAAAGAGTGTCACTCCTGCGTATGTTAATACTTCTGGAAAAGTTATATCTAGGAAAGTATTGTCACCTGGTAGAATTTCTATGGGCTTCTCGCCTGATGCTTTGCAACCTATTGGCACCGAAGGTCAGGGGGTTACTTCCAATGAGTATAATATACTTAAGGAATTGCAAGACAGGATTGATAAATCTACGGTCTCTAATCAGTTCCAGGGTCAGCAAGGAAAAGCGGGAACTACTGCCACAGAAGTTTTGGAATTACAGCGACAAGCAAAACTCACTCTTGGTCTTACTATTGCAACTTGTGTGATGCTTGAGAAAAAACTTGGATACTTGCGACTTTATAATATTATTGAGAATTGGTTTAATCCTATTGATACGAAGATTGTCACTACTAATGATGTGCGTAAGTATGTGAATAGTTATCGCAAAACTGTGCGCCAGACAAATATTGAGGGGGAGGGTCTCGGTGAAAGGCAGGTTATCCCTATGAATGAATTTGATACTGAGGGAAACCCTGAGGGTCTGCCTGACCCAGAGGTTATCAGACAGATGGAGTATTCGGAGGAGGAGAAGAAAGGTATGCCAGTCAGAATGATTTATTTGCAGCCAGAAGCTTTGAAGACTGCGAGAATCAGGTGGTATATTGTCATCAATCCGAAGGAGAAGGAAGGTTCCGCATTCTTTAAAGTACTGTTCCGCGAAGAAATTACAGATATGCTCTCACTTATGCAACTTGGCAGTGTCCCAAATATTAATGGACTTGAAGAAGAGTTCGCTCGTGTTTGGGGTAAAAGCAGAAACAAGTTATTCAGTAGTCGTCAGGCTATGCCTGATATGGGTGGTGTTTCTCCAGCCTTAGGGAAGGAGAAAGGTCGGTCCAACCAAAGCGGTATGCCGAGTTTGAATAACATGGCAGGTGCGGGTCAAGTTGGATAAAATAAATGTTAAATGAAAAAAAAGAAGGGGGGCAAAAAATACTAGAAAAAGATTTAAAGGTGGAAAATCTTTTTCTTAAACGAGAACTTGAAAAAGTAAAACCGCGACCAGTAGTGGATGTTAATTTGAAAGACCCTGGACCTACAGATTCTGAAAACAGAAAACTGTATGTGGCTCAGGTGGCTGGATTCCATAAAGATGTTATGGGTCATAAATTACTTCATCTGATTGCTGAATCAAGAAGTCAGTTTGAACAAATAGACAGAAATACCTACGGGTACAGTCAGGAACAATTTGATTTGATTCTTAAGGGAACTATCAATGCTTTGTGGCTCATCTACTCTTGGGGGGAAGATATGATAAATGAACAAATATCTAACCAACAGGAAGAGTTTGAAAATTTAACTGATGAGGAGAAGCAACGATTAAAAGATAAACTTAATTAGAAATGGCAAAATATTTTGACGAAAACGGCGCTGAAGTGGAAGCTTTCTCTGAAGAAGAGTTAAAGGGGAAACAACAGGAAGCCATTGATGCTTACCTTAAGGACCATCCAGACCAAAGCCCTGATTTGAAAAAGGCTCAAGATGATTTAGTAGTCGCAACAGCTAAAATTAAAGAGATTGAAGAGGCTGGGGGAGGAAATAAGGACCAAAAAAATCGTCTTCTGAAAGAGAGGGATGAGGCTCTTATTAAAGTTGAAGAAATGAAAACTTCTCTGATGGGAGAAATCAAATCTCTTAGAGAAAATATCTATGGCAGTTCCAAAACTAAAGTTTTGGATAAACTTGCCGCTGGTGATGTGGAATTGAGAAAGAAGATTGAGTTTGAGTATGACCAATTTAAAGATGAGCCAAAAAATGAAGTTGAAATTCAGCAGCGTTTAGTGAAGGCGTATACTCTTGCGAAGGGGTCGGCTCCGCAACAAAACTTTATGGATAACATGGGTGGGGGTGGAAATAGAGGAGAAGGTACCCAACATAAAGTAGCCACAGGTGAAACTGATAACGGCAAGGCTATGAGGAAGGCTTTGGGAATAAGTGATGAGGAAGCTAAAAAATATACTCCTCCCGCTACTCAGTAATTATAAAATAATCTTTTAACAGAAATGAATAATGATGATAAAAATAAGTTGCCTCCAAATATCGGGGTAGCGACTCCAATTAAAAAAGAAGAACCACCTGTTCCGCAGACTCTCCAAGGTCCAGCTCCTGAGCCAGTACCTGAAACAGCTACTAAGAAAAAGACTGTTGAAGTTGATGCTGATGTTTTGGAAAAACTTGTTGGTGGTTATGAGAAGATGCAGCAAAAGATTGAGGATTTGACTCAAGCAGCTGATGTTGGTCGTCTTACCAAGATTGAGCAATTAAGAAATCAAGGTAAGTTGGTGAAGAAGGCAAAGGTCAGTACTTATAAGGATAAGGTGGTGGTCGGATGGTTCTCTGTGAAGGATGATGTCTACCTTGATGAGCAAGGAAGAATCCATGAAGACCAGCAGGTTGAATTGGTGGTTGATGAAGGACTAGATGAGAATGGAAAACTCAAAACTTCTAGGCAAGGACCAATATCTTACAAAGATTTTGCCCGTCTAGTTTATAAGGTTGATTGTGAAGTGATAAAAGAATCAAGGGATAATGATGGCGCTATCTTTTTCACTCTCCTCCATCCTTCTGGTAGAGAATACGAATTATCAATTAAGTATTTAAACTAAAATGTCAGAAGAGTTAAAGATAGAAGAAGGTATGCCAGAACAGTTTGTCGGTCCCAGAAAAGTTTTTACTGTTTCAGTTTCTGAGACATCAAAGACTAACGGTGGGAACGATGTGGTTGAGATTGATTACGAGGGGGGTCTTAGAGAAATAATGTCAAAAAAAACTTTTGAAATTATTGTCAGTGACAAGCCTTGTGATTTGACTCAACTTCGTGAAAAAAGAATAGCTCCGCTCATCGCGCAGCTTATGGATGTGGTGGCGGAGAATGATATAAAGGCAGCTGATATTGAAACTGTAAAAGTCAGATTTGAAGGTGAACTTTACAATTCATTTAATCGTGCGACTCATTACCTTTGGACTAAAGACGATGCTTCTTTTGCTCCAGGGTTTAATGTGGTCTCTGAGAGGTCTATCCTTGAGGCACACCTTGTTGTTAGAAATGCTCCTAAAAATCAAAATGTTACAAAACCAGAAGGGGGAGAAGCAACTCCTAGCCAAGAAAACAAAGGATAATCTTGGGGAATTGCATCCCCAGGAAATTGAGCTGATTTGGCTTGTTCGCCACGTTTATAGGTTTGGTAAGGTTGAGATTGAGACACGGGATGGCTTACCAGTGGATGTGGTCAAAACGATTGAAAGGACCAGGCTTGGAGAGTTTACTCGGTTATCCACAGGTTAGTATTGTTAGCATATTGAGTTAATAGTGTATAATTGTGGTGTAGTTCCCTGAAAGCTACAAATTGTTAAGCCCACCGAAGAACGGCGGCTGTGATGGTTCACAAATTTTGTGGATTGTTGCGGTCGCTGTTCTTTTTGTAAGTGAACTTATGGACCTATAGAAATATGGCACTATAGGTTTGCTTACAATGCAAAGTCGGGGAGACAACCCTAGTTAACGAAACATTGCTTAGAAAAGTTACTGGCTTTTCTTCGGAGATTGAAACTCTGGTCAACAAACAAGCATTTTTAAAAAACAGTATTTAATCATAAAAAAAATGTCATTTAGAGTATATAGAGGAAAGACTAAAGTCGTTCCTATGCCAGTAACTACTTCAACTGCTCTCGTAAGAGATACACTTGTTGAAGGAACTTCTGGTCGTATTGCAGGTGCTGATGCTGATGAAGTAGCGGCTGATATTCGTGGTGTATTGGTTAGAACTATCGCTTCTACTGATTCTGACTACGCTTCAGCTCGTCTTGTTGGTGTTAGAGTTCCAGTCGAAAGGCATGTTGTTTGGGAAGCAGATGCTACTGGCTTTACTGCTGGTGGTACTGATGAATTAGTAGAGTACGGTATTTCAGATTCTGGTACTGTTGACTTTGCTGAAACTACTGCGGATGCTTTCTTGGTTACAGAAGTTCTTTCTGCGACTAAGGTTCGTGGTTTCTTGAAGATTAACGGTGCTTATTAGTTTATAAATTAATTAACTTAATAGTATGGAATTAAATATAAGTGTCCTCTCTGACTTTGTGAGAAATGCGGAAATATTGTGGTCTATGGGAAAAGATAGCGTTCCACAAGTAATGAGAGGTTCTGGTCTTGTTAAAGAAATGCCAATACCACAACTTTCTGGTAACACCAGAGAGTTCTCTGAGATTGACCTTGAAGAGTATGCTTCAAGAAAGGGTGAAAGCGACCAGTCATCCCGCGCAAGAGTTCAACAGGGTTATTCAAAAACTGGAACTCTTTATCGTATTTCCAAGGATATTGGAATCTCATACGAAATGAGAACTCAGGGTAAATACTTTGAGATTAAGCAGAAGCTTACTAATCTTGGTAAACTTGCTCCTAATCGTATTGACCTTGACCTTTCTCACCGACTTGGTTTCGGTTCGGCTACTACTTACTTGGATATGGATGGGGTAACTGTTGATATAACTGTCGGAGACACTCTGGCTTTGTATTCAACTGCTCATACTCTTCGTGGGTCTTCTACAACTTTCAGGAACATCCTCGCAAACAATCCTCAAGTATCTCGTGGTGCAGTTGAGGCTATGGAAAAAGTTAGGGTTGAAAACTGTTACAACCAGTTTGGTCAGAAAATGTACATGGATGCAAACATCCTTTGGACAACTGATGACCCTAACAGCATCAACACTGTGAAGGAACTTTTGAGGTCTACCTCAAACCCAACACAGAACAACCAAGGTGTAGTCAATGCTTATCAAAATAAGTATACTCATGTTGCGTTGCCTCGTGTTGCTACTGATAAAGATGGTGCGCCTGACAGCACTAAAGCTAAAAGATGGGGTCTCGCTTCAACAGCATTCTCTACTCTTATGCTTGGTATGCACGAAGAAGCTCATCTTAAGTCGCCTGTTGCTGGTTCTAACGCAGAAGAATTTTCTACTGACGATTGGAACTTCGGAACTCGCGCGGGCTACATGATTGTAGTCGTCACTGCTGGTTGGATTACCGTATCTTACGGAGACGGCACAGCATAGCTCTTTAGCCCTTCGGGGCTAGGTAAGGCGCTTTGGAAACAGAGTGTCGTCCCTAGCCTCCAAGGAGAGTATTAAAAATTAATCGCGCATAGGGTTATCAGAGAGTTTCTCTCTGTAGGTAGGAGGTGGACTACTAGCGCCTAAAAATTATGTCATCATTTAACTTGAATTCTGGTTACGGTCAGTTGTTAGCGAATAGAATGGGACACTATGGTCGCCATGGAAAGATTTTTATTGTAGGCAAATCAGCTCTTCCTTATAGAGATGTTTATAATGAAATCTTTGGTGTAGACCCAGATGGGAAAGAAAGATTTTTTGCGACTGTTGATGCTGCTATAGGAGCATGTACATCGGGCGCAGGAGATACTATCGTAGTACTACCTGGTCATACTGAAACAGTCACAGCGACAAGTATTGCCCACGATGTAGCGGGTGTAGCGGTGATTGGTTTAGGTGAAGGTGACTTTAGACCAACCTTTACTTTCGGTGCCGCAGCTGCAACCATTACGGTTTCTGCCGCGAATGGCGCTTGGAAGAATTGTAGATTTATAGCAAACTTTCTTGATGTGGCGAGTGCTTTCACTCTTACCACTGCTACAGGGTTTGTCTGTGAAGGAAATGATTTCCTTGATACAAGTGCATCTTTGAACTTCTTGGTTGCAATAACTACTTCTGCCACAAACAATCAGTCAGACGGTTTGAAGTTTATTAAAAATTATGTGTACTCTCTGGCAGCTACAACTGGCGCAGTGGTATCCATTCTTGCTAATGAACTCCGACTTGAAGTTTCTGACAACATTGTAGACAAAGCGGCTACAAACAATGCAGGACAACTTATTACTCTATCCTCTAAAATTGTTGGAGGTGTAAGGATAATGAGAAACATCCTCACTGTCACTGGCGCTGCGGGTACTACTGTGGGTATTCTCTTTACTGGTTCTGGTACTACCAGCTCTGGTATCTGTGCTTACAACCTCGTCAACTCTTTAGACACCACTACAGCACTCCTTGCAACAGCGGGTACAAAAATCTCTTTCCAAGAGAACTATCTGTCTGGTGCGGTGGATGCTTCTGGTACTCTATTCCCAGTTGCCGACAACCCAGCGTAAGGTTTGTGACCTCACTCTCTTCCTTTATGGGAGGAGGGATGGGGTCATAATAAATAATCTAAAATAAATATATGCAAAGCAATTACATGATACATCCAATACGCTCTGCCCTCATTTTGACCAACTCTTATGTGGCTGGAACGGTATTGGGTCCAACAAACGGCAACCCTTCTGCTTATAACCAATTGGTAGTATATTGGGACTTTACTATAGGGTCTTTGACTTCAGGAGAATTAAAAATTGAATTTTCTCATGATGGTACAAATTATTACCAGGAAACATTTAGTGCGGTTGCTGCTGGTACGAGTACTGATACTTCTGGAGTTCATACTGTAACTACGACTGGAAAGAGGAGACTTTCTATCCCGATTAAAGATAATTATATAAAAATTAGTGTTATAGGAACTGGAACTGTCACAAGTTCATCTTGTAAAGTTGATGCTATACTAGGTATAGTTTAATTAAAAATATATGGCATTTGAAACAACCAAAGAGAATAAAATAAATCTCTCTGGTGATGCTGAGTTGAAAGAACTTGATAAACAAAAATCTGAAATAATACTTGATATTAGAGTTCTTGGGGCAAAACTGGAGGAAATGCAGGCTCAATTGGAGAGTTATTCAGATTTATCTGAAAAAAATTCTGAACTCAAATTGAGCATAGACCACTTCAGCTCTGAAGTGATAGATTTGTCGCGTGCTATAAAACAATTATCTGAGGATAAATTCAGACTTGAAAGTGAGATAAAAAAAAGAGAAGAGAAGATAAAAGAATTTGAAGATATAAGTTTGAACATTGAAAAAGCTAATGCCTCACTCAGTACTCTCCATGTGGAAATAAAATCTCTTGATGAAATAAAATACAAAAAAGAAAACAATTTAGATGAAGAACTAGAGTCTATTTTGGTTGATATAAATGTGGCTAAGGTTAATAAAGAAGGTATAGAGAGAGAATTGAATAATCTCAAAAATGAAAGTCAAAAATTGGTGGACAGCAATAAAGATAAAACAGATATAATCCAAAAATTTGAACAAAGGATAATTGAGCTTTCTGATGAAATAAAACTGATGTTAGAAAGGGTTAAAACTATTGGTCAGGAATTGTTTAATCTTAAAAAGGAAAAAGAGAGTGTAGTTCTGGGTATCCAAGAAGAAAAAGAGAAAGCTCTTGATGATATTAGCATCCTTCAAGATTCCTTGAATGAAAAGGAATTAGAACTTCAGAAAAGAGAGGGGGATGTGTCTGTTAGACAAGATATGTTGGATAGTCGTGCAACATATTTAAAAAATGCTAAAGCAAGATTGGAAAATTATCTTGGTAAGCAGATTGACTTAATTATTGAATAAATATGGCTGGAAGTCATAATTTTAAGGAAGAGACTGGAGAGATGCAGTTTGATGCCTCGGGTTATTTGAGGGTCAATGTTTCTGCTGGAGGTGCTGGAGATGGTTCTATCCTGGATGGTGTCTCATCTTCTATTAAGGCTACAGTTTTTGATTATACAAGTTCTAACCCGCTTGCTGTTGTCCTTCGAGACACGAATGGTGATTATGTTTCTGTAGGTGGAGGTACCCAATACACAGAAGATGCGGTAGCAACTGCTGACCCAGTAGGTACATCTGTAAACCTTATTAGAAAAGATACTCCTGCAACTATCACTAGCACTGATGGAGATAATGTAGCTCAAAGAGGTACAAATTATGGTGCTGCTTATGTACAGGTGGTAAATTCATCTGGTTCTTTTATAGATACTTTTGGAGGTGGAACACAATATGCTGATGGCGCAGTAAGAGGTACAGCAACTGGAACTATTGCGATGGGGGATGATGGTACAAATATCCAATCTATTAAAGTTGATGCGGCGGGTGAACTTCAGGTTGATGTTTTAACAATGCCCGTTGTAGCTGTAACTCAATCTGGGACTTGGGATGAAGTTGGAATAAATGATAGTGGAAATTCCATCACTGTAGATAATCCAACTCTTTCAGTGGTTGGCGGTGGTGTGGAAGCGACAGCTCTTAGGGTTACGATTGCTAGTGATTCTACTGGTTTAGTTTCAGTAGATGATAATGGTGGCTCATTGACTGTAGATGGAACTGTATCTGTTACTGGAGTTGCAACTGAAGTTACTCTTGCATCTCTCCTTACTTCTTCTCAACTTATTGATGATACAATTATTGTCCTTGGTACTGATACTTATACTGAAGCTACAAGTAAGGGACAAATTATTGCTGCAGTTAGACGGGATGCTGATACTACTCTTGTAAATACTACAAATGAATATGGACCTCTCCAAATGGACGCTAACGGGCGACTTAAAGTTGAAGCGTTTTCTGGAGAAACTTTACCAGTATCTTTGACTTCAACAACTATTACGGGTACTGTGGCGGTCACTCAGTCTGGTACTTGGGTATTAGGAGCTAATAGTGGAGTTGATATTGGTGATGTAACTATTAATAATGCGGCTGGCGCTTCTGCAGTAAATATTCAGGACGGTGGTAACTCTATTACTGTGGATGGGACAATAACTGAAGCAAGTGGTTCAGGTATACTAACTTCAGTTCAACTTATAGATGATGCAATTTATGCCAGTGATGCGGCTCTTAATAAAACTATGGGTATTGGTGCGGTGTTTGATGATGTGGCGACTGTGGCTATAACTGAAAACCAAGCTGGTTATGTGAGGATGTCATCAAGAAGGGCGTTGCTTGTGGAAGGGGTGGCTTCTGGTACAGCAATAAATGTTTTGGATACAAATTCAGCTGCTGCGCTTACTGCACTTCAACTTATTGATAATGCAGTTTCTGGCGCAGGATTTAATATAACTCAACTTGGAGGTACGGCTATTTCGATGAACACAGGAGTCAGAGATGCTGGCACTCAAAGGGTAACGATAGCAACTAACGATGCTGTCCCTGTAACCTTTACAGGGTCTACAGATGTGGCAACCCAAACAACACTTGCTTCCTTACTTACTTCTTCCCAACTAGTTGATGATGTGGTATTTACAGCTGGAACTAGTTTATTTACTGAAGCAACAAGTAAAGGAGCCTTATCTCTCGCGGTCCGCAGAGATGCCAACACTTCTCTAGTAGGCACAACTAATGAAATGACTCCATTGCAAGTAAACGCAACTGGGGAATTAAAGGTGGCTGTAATTCAAGCCTTACCAGCAGGTTCTGCCATCATAGGAAAAACAGGTATTGACCAAACAACACCAGGCACAACTAACCTTGTAGCTCTATCAGCTGAAACTACTAAAGTAATAGGCACAGTTAATCAAGGTACTTCTCCTTGGGTTACATCTAACGCCACTACTTCTGTTGTTGGAAATGGTGCAGCTGCAACTGCTCAACGAGTAACAATAGCAAATGATTCTACTGGAATACTTGCGGGAGTTACAACTGTTTCTACAGTTTCTCTAAACAGCGATATTCGTCAGGCTACCGCTGCTAACCTTAATGCTCAAGTGGTCGGTAGTATTGCCCATGATGGGATAGATTCTGGAAATCCTGTCGGAATAGCTTACAGGGCTATTGCCCATGGAGCAAACCCAACAGCAGTAGCAGCGGCAGATAGAACTGTAGGGTATGCCAACAGAGCTGGAATACCATTTGTGATGGCGGGTCATCCTAATGTAATCACTAGGGAAGTAACTGTCCTTGCTGCGGATGGCGCTCAAACTAACGCAGCTTTTGTCACTGTGGCAGCTGGATTGAAAATTGTTGTTACTCGCTGTTCGGTAACAGCAAGTGCTGCCAACACAGTAAATGTGGCTGTTAGAATAGGGTTTGGTGCAGCAACACTTGGAGCGGAAGCTTTGGCTGGAGTCAATGGAATCATATTGGCTCATCCTGCGGTTGCCGCTGGTTCAGGAGTGGTTGAAGGTAACGGCTCAGGTATCTTAGGTATTGGAGCCGATGATGAGGATATACGCTACACTTGTGGTAGCCCCACAACGGGGTCAATTAAGATAATAATTTCTTATTACACAATTGAATCGTAATTATAAGATTAATTAATTAAAATTTATGTCAAGACAATATTGGGAAGAAACATTATCGTGGGCAACAGCAAACGGAACTGCTGTAGCCAACACAGCAACGGAAACTATTTTATTTCCGAATGTTACTATTCCAGCAAATTACATGCAGGATGGTAGATGTTTAAAAATCATTGCGCATGGAACATGGGGTAATACAGTCACTATCGCCTCTACACTTACTTTTAGAATAAGGTGGGGGGGTGTATCTGGGACTTTAATTATGGCATCACCAGCTATAATTACTCCTGCTACCGCGACTACAGCAGCCATATGGAACCTAGAAGCTATTATTCAAACTCGTTCAAATGGTTCTGCAGGTACTGTATTTGGTATGGGGACTGTTAGAATGTTTGAAGATGCCGCTGCTACGTTTGGCACAGTTTTGAATTATGGTGTGGTTCAACCAATGTCACAGGGTGGTGTCACCACCCCAGCAGTAGCAACGCTTGATTTAACAGCAGATACAGCTTTGTCCTTAACAGTTCAGTGGGACGAAACTGGAGCATCAAACACTATCCAGGGACACATTTATACAATAGAAGCTCTAAACTAATATGGCAACAATAGGACCTAACAGTGGTGGAACTTTTGTAAGCGACAACACTGTCGGGACTATTGCTATTACCAACCCTTCAAGCGCAACCAGTTCAGATAATTCCTATGCCTCAGCGATTCTCTTGTTAAATGAAGTAACTAATTATTTAAAGGTCACTAATTTTAATCTGAATGTTCCTATTCACTCCACGATAGATGGGGTAGTGGTAGAGATTGAAAGAAATTCAACAATCTTGAATTCAATAACAGATAATGCAATTAGGTTGGTTTTGCCCCCAGGTTCTTTGGGTTCAACTAACCAAAGTGCTGGAGCAACATGGGCGAATGCTGATGCTTATGCCACCTTTGGTTCATCTACAAGTGTTTGGGGAGAAACTTTAACTCCAATAGATGTAAATGATAAAAATTTTGGAGTAGTAATTAGCGGCGCAGCAACTCTTTTGGCTGGGACGGCTCAAATAGACCATGTAAGAATGACGGTATATTACACTCAACACCCAATGCCTCATAATATGATTAAGGTTATAAAAGTCGGAGGGGGGATGAGTAGAAATGAATTAGCTTCGTGATTATAAATAATTAAAAATATATGGCTTCTAAAACTATTACAGACTTGACTGCCGATGCAACTCCAGAAACAGGAGACTTGCTTGTCACTGTAGATATTTCTGATACAACAGATAGCGCTAATGGGACAAATAAAAAAGTAACTATTGCAAATCTAATGACTCTTGGAATAAGTGATACCGCTTATGCGGGTAGTTGGAATGCCGTGACAACTATTGCTCCTAGTAAAAATGCAGTTTACGACCAAATGGAATTAAAATCTCCCTTAGCTTCACCAACATTTACGGGAGTTCCCGCCGCCCCTACAGCAGCTGTAGATACAAACACTACTCAAATTGCCACAACAGCTTTTGTATTAGCTCAAGCAGCAACACAAGCGGAAATAGAAACAGCTTCAAGTACATCAAAGTTTATTACAGCTGGTCGTGCACAATTTCATCCGTCATCAGCAAAGTTTTGGACTTTTGTAAATGGTGGTGGGACACCTGCTATGGCAGCAAATTATAATACTACGAGTGTTGCTGATACAGGTGTAGGTTTTATGACAGTTACTATTGGGACTGACTTCTCAAGTGCTACATGGTGTCCAGTAGGTAAGGGCATAGGTAATGCCCGTACTGTTACAACAGCAACCATGCAGTGGGTTTCTGCGGCTATGGCAGCAGGAACAATAGAATTAACAAACGCTGACCTTTCAGCTACTCCAGTTGTCGAGGATGTAGTTGTTGGCTGGGCTATCGCTGGATTTGGAGACCAAGCTTAATAAAAAAATATGCAATATTTATCTAAAAATATAGACGGAACAGTAGCAGTAATCACCTTATTCCCTGTTAAAGTAATTGAAAATGCAACTGATAAAGAAGTAATTATCCTAGGACAACGGAGGAAAGACCCTAAGAATGGAGAATTAGGTAAGTGTATTATTTATGGAAACTTAGAAAATGAGGGCGTAGAGATAGTGGTCGGTGATGAAAACTACAATATCGCTGATTTAAAAGAGGATAGCCTTCCAGGATACACAATAGTATTTCCTGATGTCGAAAAAGAAATCATAGGAAAATGGGTAAAAGAGAGTAGGGAAAAAGTAGTCTCATTCAGACCAATTGAAAAAAGTGATATTCCAGTAGATAGATATTTTAGAAATGCTTGGGAGGATGAAAATGGAATAAGAATTAATATGCCTAAAGCTAAAGATATTCAGAAAGATAAACTTCGTAAAATAAGAATTCCTTTATTAGAAGCTCTTGATATTGAATACCAAAAGGCAGATGAAGTCGGAGATACTCAAAAGAAGAAAGAAATAGCAGTTAAAAAACAAGTGCTGCGTGATGTTACGAATAATCCAGCTATTGAAGCTGCTCAAACTCCAGAGGAATTAAAATTAATTGACTTAAATTAAATGGACAATTTATTACAAGAAAGTCGAAGTTACCTATGTATGCAAACCACTGACAATTTACAGTTGCAAATTGCTCGTCCTGTGCAAGCAAACAATTATAAATTTTCTGGTTCACATTACGGTAATACAGGAATTATAAGTTTTGGTGAAAAAATAAGATAATGGACTTTACAACACACAACACTTTTATAACTTCAATTTTACCTTCTATAGAGAGTTATCAAAATAGTTATATACAATCATTTCCTATGTATTTCCAAAGTCTTAAAACTCATTCTAGTATTCCTACTATTACTACCATACCTAATTTATTAAATACAAAACCTTCTTTAAAAACAACAACTTGGACAGCTACTGGACTAGATATAAATAAAGCGATACCAGTTTCTATTGAAATACATGAATACCTTACTCCTAGTAACAATAAAGGTTGGCAGATTTTGTTTAAAACATCTGATGGAATAAAAGAGTATGTCCGTTCAGTTGGGTATGGGATTGAAAGTAGTAGTCGTACTTTTAATTGGCAAGAAATAATTAAACCATAATGTCACTTTTAGATAATTTACAAGCGTATTTTAAAGCAGATGAGTCATCGGGAACAATGGCAGATCAAGTTAATGGTAATACTTTAACCAATAATAACACTGCTACTTTTACAGCAGGGAAAATAAATAATGCTCTTACTCTTGCTTCCGCTAGTAGTCAATGGATGTCTAGGACAGATGCCGACTGTGTCGGTATTGATTTTAATGCTACTAGTTTCACTATCAATTGTTGGGTGAACTGGACTACTGCTGTCCCTAGTTCAAACACTGTTGCGTGTTTTGCTGGGAAAATGGAATCAGGAAACAGACAGTATTCTTTCAATCAATTTAATAATGCTGGCACACAAACTTTGTATGCAGAGATAGGACTTGGAGCTGATACAGCTGATGGTCAATCTGTAAACTGGACTCCTTCTGCCGCCACTTGGTATATGGTGACTTTTAGATACACGACAGGCACTAAAAAAGGAGACTTTTCAGTTAATGGTTCAGCTCAAGGAGCGCAAGTTACTTTTGTTAACGATTTAGCAACTGATGTCTCAGATTTTAGAGTAGGTAGTGCTTTCGGTGGGAGATTTATGGATGGTCAAATAGATGAAATGGGTCTTTGGGATAGAAGATTAACAGATCAGGAAATAACTACTCTTTATAATAGAGGAGCAGGACTTTCTATTCCTTTTACTATAGGTCGTTTAAATTTAAATAAACTTAGACCTCGTATTTTTGCCCCAGGTTTAGCTAGATAAAAATATATGTCATTTAAACCACTTAGAAGCCCCTACATAAGAAATCCTTTAGCTTACAGCTTTAGTCCTTCTGCTGTTTTGACTGGTACGGCGGTACCCAGTATCACAGAGACAAATATTGTGAGTGGGGGTAGAACCATTATAATTACTCTCACGAATGATACTTGGGTCACGGCGGGGGCGACTTTTGACGGTCAAAGGCAGAATATAATCAATGGGATTGATTCGGCTCAAAGTGAGGCTACAGGCTGGGATTTGGTCGTCAAGGCTTTGCAAGGGGTAGCTGGGGTGGTTAGAACTAGCGATACTGTCGTGACAATAACCCTTGATGCCCAGGCTACTTACAACATAACTGCCACTGAAACTATCACTGCGACCATTCCAAGTACCGCTTTGACAGGTGGAGTCGCCATTCTCGCTACCCCCACTTTTGCAGTCACAGCTGTTGGCACAGCCTTCCTTAAAGATGTTATAATGAGTAGAGGAATAATAGCTTATGCAAGATAATTTTTAATAATATGTCATTCATCTATACACAATCAGACCTGCAATCAAGAATAAATGCAAGAGTGCAGGGTAAAATCGGAATCCTCATCTCAGCTCAAGAGATGATGAACGGTGCTGTCCGAGAATTGAAATCAAAAGTTGATTTGCGTTCTGCGATTCGTAAAGCTACTCTCTCCCCAAATCTTTACAATGGAATTTTTGATTACACTTGCCCCGCTGACCTTCAGGCAGATAAAATAATTGACATCCCTGCGCAAGCAATCAGAGCTGATGGCGAATGGCAGTTGACACCAGCAGAAGAATTTGATAGGCAGAACGGCAAAATCCCAGGGCTTATTGCCATAGATACATTCAATGGAACCAGAGTTTTAAAACTAGCTTCTCAGGTAAATAGTAATTCTATCATCGTAGCAGAACTTGACTCCACTACTTCTGGTGGCGGCACTTGGGCGGTATTTGGTGATGCTACAAATCTTGCGCGAGATGATGCTGACTACATAAAAGGTAACGGCGCTTTGAAGTGGGACATCAGTTCGGCTGGTGGTACTACCGCTGGCATCGTAAACGCTGCGGTCAACACAGTAGACTTGACTGATTATCTTGGAGGCACCAGCTCCTTCTTTGTTTGGACAAAAATAAATTCAACTACAAATATCACAAACTATATTTTGAGATTTGGCACCGACTCTTCTAACTACTATTCTAAAACAGTAACCGCTCAAGCTGACGGCACCGCTTTTGCTGCAGGCTGGAATCTCCTCCGCTTTGACATCTCTTCGTTGACGGAAACTGGTTCAGTGACTGATACCACTCTCAATTATTTCGCTATCTACATGACCAAAGCGGCAGGTAAAATCTCGGAAACTGATTATAAGTTTGACTGGTTGGTGCTTAAAAAAGGAGTGATTCATAACACTAGATACTATTCAAAATACGGCTGGCAATCTTCCGCTGCCGCTTATAAAGAGAATTCAACAGTGGCGACAGACTTGGTGGTGGCTGATACGGACGAATTTGAACTGATTGTTAAACAGGGGATTATAAATGCTAAGAAAGAAATAGGTTATCCAGAAAATGAAATCGTGAGTGAGGAGAATAAGTTGAATGCCGACATCCTGCTCTACGCCCAAAACAATCCAAGCCAAGCCAAAATCCACGGTTATAATTATTACGATTACTAAAATGACAAGAGAATTAATTATTGATTTAGAAGAATTTAAGAAAGGTTTTTACAGCCTTGATGACACCACAAAGGCACCTTTTGGTTCTCTGAGAACAATGAGAAATGCTCAAGTGACAAATAAGGGAGGACTGGCTCCGCGACCTGGTACTCAACTAATTGGTACTACTAATTCTAGCTCTTACTCAAACAAGGGATTTTATGCTTATAAAAAATCTTACGGCTCCGATGAATTCCTGGTCAAATGTTATGACGATGAAATGGAAGCCTACTCTAAAAATCATTCCTCTCTCGGCTGGTTCAGAGTCAAAACTGGATTCACTGCAGATAAAGAATTTGGCTTCATCTCTTCTCTGGTCAACACTTCTAACGAAGATTATTTGATTGGTTGTAATCGCTTTGAACCATATTTCACTTGGACTGGAGCAGTCACTCAATTGAACGGCGCTCTCGCGGGGGCTGAAACTGCAGTCACTGTAGACTCCACTCTGACCTCTGATATTTTTGAAGCAGAAACCGCCACCTCAAACTCAGCTACTGTCATCACAGTTTCAACCGCTACTTGGGCAACTGACCAGTGGATAAATTTCTATGTCTACATAACCGCTGGTGTCCATATTGGAAAAATCAGGAAAATTACTGATAGTGATGCCACCACCATCACCTTTGATACTTTAGGTTCTGGTCCTGGAAATGTCACTTTTGAAATAAGGAAATTGGCTTTCCCTGCTACTGGTACCTTGATGTATAACGGCACCACTATCGCTTACACAGCAATACCTACTGCTACCACTTTCACTGTGGCGAGCGCCCACGCTGCCTCTGACAACACTATCGTTACTCTCTCCCCAGTAGAATATCCTGGCGCTCCGAGGGGGAATAGATTGACAAATTACTTAGCTAGAATCATTGTCGGTAATGTGCGCTCGGCTCTGAATAGAGATTCTGGTGGCGCTCTCCAAGGTTATTCCGCTGGGGGCAGTGTCTTCGTTTCAAAAATCAATACTCCAACTGACTTTAGTTTCGCCGCCACTCGTGTGGCTGGTGAAGGAGACATCATCTCAGCTCCTTATGGTGGTGGTGAATTCACCGATGTTCAAACTCAGGAAGATGCTGCTTATCTTTTGAAGCCAGAATATATAGAGCAACTCCAGTATTCTCAAGATGCTAACGACCTAGCTGTGCGCTCTCCGCTTAAAGCGGGTGTAGGCAGTATAGGTAAAACTATAAAAGGCACTGACGATATTTACTTCATCACTAAAGATAAAAGATTTACCTCCATCGGTCGTGTTAAAGCAAAAGATTTGAAACCAGAGACAGAGAATATCGGTCTGCCTGTCCAAGAATATTTGAATAATTGTAATGTTGATTCTGTCGGAAGAGGGATTGAAATTGAGGGTAAGGTCTATATTCCACTTAAATCAAACAGCACTGTCGCTAATAACGATGTCGTCCTCATCTACAATAAAAGTAAGGGTGGATATTTTGAAGGTATCTGGGATTTACCAGTCTACGGTATGGCAGAGATGGGAGGCGGCTACTACTACGCAGAAAGTAACGGAGCGAATGTCTACCAAATGCTTATTGATGCCCACGCTGATATAAGCGGTACTGACCGCTACCCTATCTTCTCTGAAGTGGCTACCCACTTTATGAACCTCTCTGCTTCTAAGAGTAACCTCCAAGCGATGTGGTGTCTCTTTGTAGAAGGATATATCCGCGCTGGAACTACTGTCACTTTTAAAACATGGAAAGATTTTGAATCTAATCCCTTCCTCACTTTCAACTTCGCTACTGACGAAACAGGATTTTTGGATGGACAAGAATCATCCGCTTTTCTTGGTTCTGACCCTCTCGCGGTAGACCCAATGTCCGCCGAATTCTCTGACCCGCTTGAGGACGGTCGTAGACATTTCTCCTTCCGAGTTTACTTCCCATATCAGTACGGCAATTACTTTTCTGTTGGTCACACTTCCAATGATGAAGATATAGATTATGAGATAATAAGATATGGCTTGGGCATCAAAGAAGACCCCGCAGTCAAAACAGGGCGTATCAAAACAATTTAATAAATTAATAATTTTAATAACATGGCAACAATAACCCCAACAACAGTTCCATCAAAAAGACTTTCAGAAACCATCAGTGCTTCTGCAACTTCTTTTAAACTATCTGATATAGAAGGATGGAATGGTAGCGATTTAACTTCTGCTGATTTCGGCTCAAAACTCTACGCAGTCTTTAGGAATTCTGCAAACACTTTGATGGAAATTATGCAGGTAGACCCAACTACTATAACCGCGGCTAGTTCTCCTATCACTATAACCCTCCGAGGTCTTAAATTTAATGGTGACTTAACGACTGAAGTCAGTGCTAACAAATTGATTTGGGTTAAGGGGGATACAATTGTGGAGCTTGGTACTCATGTGCCACAACTCTTAAAACATTTCGTTACAATCGTTGGGAGTCCTGCCATCCAAGAATTGATTGGCTACGCTACCCAACTTACTCCGCTTGATAACAAAGACATCCCAACTAAATTTTATGTTGATAACTTGGTGAGTGGTGGGGTGGTCTCAAACAACCGAGTAGTGGCTGCAGGAAATGCTGGGGAAACTCTCTCTACTGGCAACCTAGTCTACTTTGATTTCACTGACAATGAATGGAAAAAAACTGATGCTGATGTTGCCGCCACAGTAGATAATGTGATGCTCGGGATTGCTCAGGGAGCTGGTACCGATGGTGGCTCTATCACAGGTGGAGTTTTGCTTTGGGGATTGGACTCAAACCAAAGTGGTTTAACTGCTGGAGATATTGTCTACGCTTCCAATACCGCTGGGGCAATTGTCTCTGGTACTCCAGGAACCAACGAAAGAGCTATTGGTATGGTGGCTCCTGGTTCTACTACCAGTTTCTACTTTGACCCATATTTCTTAAACTCTGTCACTAAAAATCAAAAAGATGCCCTTGCGGGTGCTTCGGGGACTCCTAGCTCTACGAATAAATTTTTGACTGAAGCATCTTTGACTGGTTTCATTTCACCATATGCGGGACGGTCTGCCCCTAGCGGATGGTTGATGTGTGATGGTTCAGCGGTCTCACGTTCAACCTATGCTAATCTCTTTGGGGTTATCGCTCCATCTACTACATTCACAGTTACGATTGCTTCACCTGCTGTATTTTCAAAAACAGGACACGGTTTGGTAACTGGCGACCAAATCCATATCACCACTACTGGAGCTTTACCAACAGGTCTTGCTGTAAATACTAATTACTTCGTTATTTCAACAGGACTTACGGCTGATGCGTTTAGAGTCGCCCTTTCTCCAGAGGGTACGGTGGTCAATACGTCAGGTTCTCAAAGTGGAGTTCACACTTACTACGTGTCTTCTTATGGTAAAGGTGATGGCTCAACTACGTTTAATGTCCCAGATTTACGTACACGTGTCCCAATAGGTCGTGGTGATAGTAACCCGACAACTACAATTTCATTTGAACCAGCTGCACGTTCGTCTAATGATATTACCTTGCCAGATAAACACTTCCCAGTTCAAGGTCAAAAAGTCCAACTGACGACAACCACTACATTGCCAACAGGTCTTTCCCTTGTAACTGATTATTGGATAATCAGAAATAGCAATACATCTATTGCTTTTGCTACTACTCAAGCAAATGCAAATGCAGGTACCAAGATAACGCTTTCAGATGGTGGTACTGGAGTGCATACAATTGTCCATACGAATAATGCAATTGCGATTGTTGGTAGGTTGGCTGGAGAACATGACCATGGCTTGAGTATCGGAGAATTACCAGCTCACACCCACTCACTTGAGAATGTTATATCTACGGGAGGTGCTAATCCTTTGTCTCAAGCTGCCAGTACAGCTACGAATCATACAGCTACTGGTTCAACAGGAAGTAATACAGTGGCTAATAATATGCAGCCTTTTATTGTGTTAAATTACATAATCAAGACTTAATTAAAAATCTATGGAACCAAACACTATCCCACTCAAAGCACCAGTAATTAGCACCGCTCCTGCACCGACTCCTGTGGCTGCTCCTGTCGCTCAACCCTCACCAAAACCAACCGCTTCAACCACTGGCTTGATGACTCCTGCTCAAATCCAAGCTGGTATAACCGCAGCTACAGCGGAATTTCAAAGAATCAAGGCTTTGGCTGACCAAAAATTAGCCACTCAGTCCAGCTCAGCAAGTTCGGTCGTCAGCTCATCTTCACCTGTTGTCCAAACAGAGAATAAGATAAGGTCAGATGTTAGTAGATTGTCGGCGACCCCTGTTGATGAAAATGGATTGCGTGCTAATAATTCCATCGCTCTTTTGGATTCCCAATATCAGATGTTAGAAGAGAGGCGCATCAATGAGGTAAATGCCATCAATGCCAATTTTGATGCTACTAAAGCTGGAACAGAGAAAGCCCAAGCTAATGAAGTAGGGTCTACTTCTGCCTCTCTTGCTAGAATCGGTGGCTACCTTGGTGGTAGCGCCTCTGGTACTGGAGCTATGCTTAATCTAGTAGCATCCCATCGAGGTGAACTGTTAGCCTTGGAAGCCAAGAGGCAAGCAGCTATTAATGAAGCTAATAACGCCATCACCGACAAACAATTCTCTATCGCTCGTCTTAAAGCTGAAGAAGCGAAGCAGATTGAAAAAGATATTCAGGTTCGGAAGGATAAATTCTTTGAGCAGACCATGGATATTAACCGTGAGCAGAGGCAGCGGGATGAATTTTTGAGCAAGAAATATCAGAATGAACTTGAAAATCTATTCACACTAGACTCTAAAAATATTCCACCTGAGAAATTCAAGGAGATTGATGACTTTTATGGAATCCCAGGTTTTTCCAAGAATGCTGTTGAAATAAATCGTTCTGCCGCTCAAGCTAAAAGTCAAAAAGAGGTGTTGGATGTCCAACAGAAACTCCTTAGTCTTCTAAAGGACATTCCTGCTGGTCAAAAGGTCACTTTCCCTGGTGGGACTGAATATACTGGTATAGGCTCGTCTTCTGACATCACTACTTTCCAAGAAACTGATGCTAGTGGTTTCGTTAGGATGTTTACCTATAATAAGGGTAATGGGTCTATAACTTCTCAAAATCTTGGAGCTGTTGGTAAGCCGTCATCTGATTCTATAGATACCAATAACCCTAGTGTAACACAAGCATCAAATGCCTTGGGAGAATTGGTTAACCCTGATACTGGGTATGTCCCAGTCAATGCTTACATAGAATTCTACAGAGAATATGTAAAATTAAATAATGGTAAAGGACAAGAATTTATACAAAATTTTGACCCATTGGTTTGGACTGGTCGTCAAAAAGACTTTTTGGTTAATACTATAAGTAAAACTGGGGGTGAAGATGGCACAGAATAATTACTATGGCTTACGAAGAATTATTAAAAAAATATAAAAAAACTGAGACTATTTCTCCTACCACTGGAGAAGTTGACCCAACCGTGCCTAAATTCAATATAACAGAGATTGATTCTCTTAAAGGTAATCCTTATAAAAATCTTGTTGAAAATATAAAAAGAGAAAAAAGGGTTCAAAATTATATAGCTGGAACTAGGGCTGATGATGAGGGAATAAGGCAAAGTATGAATCCTGGTGTATGGCAAACAGTGAAAGATACCGTTAAGGCTGTGCCAGGAGCTGCTGTTGATATGACAAAATTTACGATAACTCATCCTCTTCAAGCTACTAGAGCCATTGGTACTGGTTTGGCTGATTTTGGTCCTACTGCGGTAAACACATTGCATTGGTTAGGTCGTTCAGTTTTGGGGATGGTGTATGGTAAGGAAAATGCTCCAACCGAATTTAGGATGCCGAAGCCGTCAGAAACACTGGCTGATTACTTAGGGTATGAAAGGTCTAATGAAGAAAAAGCCTTATCAGAAGCGGTTACTCAATATCTTGGTTATACAGCTGGAGAAGTAGGAGCTTTGAAAGCTTTTAATTTAGATAAAACATCTCTAATCAGTAAATTCGGACTGAAACATGGCATGACGGCTGATGAAGCGGCTGCTATGTTGGTTAGAAATCCAGAACTATCAAAACAAGTTTTGAATTTAAGTTCCAAACAAAAATTATTAACCAATGTTTTGGGTGATATGAGTGGTGGACAATTGGTCTCTGAATCACAAGACCCCAAAGAAAGAGCAACTCAAGCGCTTTTTGATGGACTTTTTGGAGTTGCTCAATTTGCTGGTGGTAAATTTTTTAGGAAGAAAGGTGAAATAAAATTAAAGGATGAGGGAGTTAAATTGAATGATACAGAAGTGGTAGAAATGAGAGGTGGGGAAGCGCCTCCTCCTGGCGGTACTGGAGTTAAATCAGAAAAAGGGAAAGCCCCAGAAAAACCAAAAACTGCTTATGTGGCAAAACAAGACCTCGGTAATGATGCCCGTGGTAAAAAAATAATGGCTACCACTGAGGTGGATACTAAAACTGGAGATGCTGTGGTCTATTATCTTAAGGAACTAGACAATAATCCTCAATTGAGAGAATTGGTTTGGGATTTTGAAGAACCTCATATTTTAGATAAAAGACTTTCACAAACGGGACAATCGTTCACCCCATCTCTCAAAAATCCTGGTGGAAATATAAGTATTCTTGAATCAGCTATCGGCAGTTTTGCTAAAAAACTCAATCAGACAGTTGATGAAGTTTCAGTCACCTTGAGAGACGACATCCAAAAACTAGCCAATAATAATAAGGTTATTACAGAGCAGTTCGCTGATGCTTATGGGTTGTATAAAAATAAACCAGATATGGTTAGGAAGAAGACACCTGTATTGGCTAAATTCTTTGAACATCAGCTGGTTGAACCGAGGTATTCAAAAAATATAACAACTGCCGATTCGTTGGAATCTCAAATAGGGAAACCTCTTAAAAGTTTTGAAGTCAAAAAGCCAGTGGAAGTTAAAAAATTAGCTGATGAAATAACTATCCGTGTACAACCTTTGAAAGAAAAGTTGCAAGGATTGACTAAAAATATGGACGCAGAACAGGCATCTAAAAAATCAAAGGGTTATGCGATGGAAGTGGCAGCTATTGAAAGAAAACTCAGAGGGAGACCAACTGCCCGCGAATTGGAATTGGCAACTAAATATCTAAATACTAATTTTAGAGGTAAAAAAGTAACAGTTGATGGTAAACCAGCTACTCTAACTGGGCGTACTTCTTTTGGAAAAAGTGAAGTAATTTTTGAAGATAAAAGTAATAAATTTGTAAGTAAAGAATCAATAAAAGCTCCAAAGGCGACAAAAGAATCTTCTTTACAATATCTTAAAGATTCTGCAACTAAAGAACTTGAAGGGCAGGAAGCAATATTTGGTATTAAACAAAATAAAGAAGTTAAAGTTGATGCCAAAAAAGTTGAAAAGCAGACCGTTATAAAAGAAAAAATAGTTGAAAAACAGTCTAAATTTACAAAGACTGGTCTTGATACTGGTAAAAGAGTTGAGGGTAAATCTTCATTCAACCCTAATACTATTGATGCGCCAGAAGATGTTGAAATCTTATTTAACAAGATGGATGCTGAAAATAAAAATTTTAGCGGACAACGAATTTCAAAAGGGAACGAAGACTTGAAAGATTTGGCAAGGATGACTGGTCTTTCGGAAGATGATTTGTTGCAAATAGACCCTGGCTCTATTGCAAATTCTGAAACTCTCGTAGCCGCTAGACAGCTTGTATTAAATAAAGCTGCTGATTTGTCAAATAAATTGAAGGAAATAAATATAGAATCAGCTAGTTTAGCTGAAAAACAAGTTGTGCGTGATAGCTTCCTAAAACTTGTTTCTATGCAAAAATCAGTTGCGGGACTTAGAACTGAAGCTTCTAATGTCCTTCGTTCTTTTGGGGTAAAACTCCGACCTGGTGAAAACATTGCAATTGATGAGCTTATTTCAAATCTTAAAAAGTTGGGCATAGAGGATATTGATACAAATAATTTGGCTGCATTGTCTGAAGCCGCTGGGAAAGTGGTGAATTCTATGGAACTTTCTTTAGGTAAAAAAATTGGTAAAGGTGCTTTGCAGGTTTGGTATGCTTCTATCCTTTCTGGTCCAAAAACAAGTATAAGAAATATCCTTGCAACATCTGCAAACATTTTAAGTGAGATGGTTTCTAAGACAGCCAATCCAAAACAGTGGAAAGAAATAATCCCAGCTATTAAAGGTATGGCTGAAGGATGGAATAAAACATACGAAAAAGGAAGTTTGAGTAAAATTTTCTCTCTTGAAATGCAAGACCCTATTAGCGGAAAATTTTATGATGCCCCAAATCTACAGGTTGATAATGTCTTCACTGGCAAATTTGAAAAATTTGGTAGATTTACTGAAATTGTTGGCAGAATCTTAAATAGGCAAGACCAAAGACTTTCTGCTGTAGCAGAAGGAATGGAAAAAGCTTCTTTGGGAGTTTATACAAGTAAAATGACAGATGCCACCATGAAAGCCCTTTCTGAAAGTTATGGTATCTCTACTGTCTTTAGAGGACTACCTAAAGGTAGACTCTTCAGAGCTGGGACATCCGCTACTCTTACATTTTTAAGACAATTCCCTGAAGGAAGGGTGGTTGCGCCGTTCGTTCAAACTATTGGAAATGTGTTGGATAGACAATTTGATTATTTACCAATTTTCTCAGCATTGAGGTTAGGTAAAGTGAAGATGAAAATTGGGGGTAAGGTAATAGAGTTTGGGTCTGATATTTTGGAAAGACAAGCAGACGATATTGCTCGTGATTTTGGTATTAAAGATGAGTTACAGAAACAGCTTATCGTTAAGAGGTTGCGTGACCAGCAAATAGGAAGAATGACTCTTGGTCTCGCAATGACTGGGGCGGCAGTGGTGATGGCAAAAGAGGGAATGGTGTCTGGCGTTGGACCATCAAATTATAATGAGAAAATTCAATTACAAAGGACTGGCTGGAGACCAAATTCTGTAAAAATTGGAGGATATTGGATACCTTATTCATATTTAGGACCAATTGGAGGAATATTCGCTCTTGCAGGAAATGTCCACGACTCAGTTGTCTATGATGAAAAACCAAATACAGGAATAAGTGATTTAATTGGGTACGGCATGATTGGTTGGTTAAACACCCAACTGGATAATTCATTCTTAAGTGGGGCTGGTGACCTTTATGATGTCATTAACAAAAAGACTAAACCTGGTAAATATGCAAGAGAATTTGCGGCTAACCTTACTCCTATACCCCAAGTCCTCACTCAAACAATAGATATTAGTAAAAATATATTAGGTTATGCTGTGGGAGATGAATCTTTTAGGCAACAATATGAAACTAGAAGTTATCTTTCAATAATTAGAAAAAGTCTTGGTTTAACAGGAGAAACCTTTGGGATATTTGACAAACTCAATCCAAGATATGACCAGTTTGGTCAGGTAATGACCAACGACTTAATCTGGGGTATCACTCCATCAAAAGATAAAGCAGAAGCTATGAAAATAGATAGTTTCCTTATCAATAATGACATAGTTGTAACTATGCCTGTCTTTAATAAAAGTTATGTAACTCCTCAAGGTGACAAGAAACCTCTAACTGAGGATGAGTATAATAAATATGTCAAAACATCAGGAAGACAAATTTATAAAGCATTAGGAGATTACCTCCCTGGACTTAAAAATATGCCACCTGAAATTATAAAGAAAGAAGTAGGGAATCTTGTTGAAAAGATAAGAAAAAATGTGAGAAACGAGATGTTCTATAGTACTAACCAATAAAACCACCCATTATTATGGTAAATATAACACCCCAAAAAAGAATACGCCCCACACCAATAACTATTTGCATTGATTTATTCATATCCTGTCATTATAAAGATATTTAATTAAAAGTCAATTACCATGGATTTAGAAAATAAATTAATAAAACATTTTGAAGAAGATAGAGTTAGCTTCAGAAAAATTGAAGATAAATTTCTCGAACAACAAAATGTTCACCTTAAATTTGATGAAAAATTAAATACAATACTGATACATATCCATAAGAGTAATGAATTTATGGAAAATATGGCTGGGATTAATGATGTGGTTAAAGGAACAAAACTTCTAAAAACTCCATCTTTATGGTTAATAGCTTTTGTTGTTGGGATTATTGCTTTAACGGGTGGATTTAGAACAATTATAAATTGGTTTGTAATAAAATAATAAATATATATGAACAATGAATTAAACACAAGTATAGATAAATTCTACGAAAACTATAAGGGGGCATATGACCTTAGAACTCCAGCCGAGAAAGCGAAAGACTACTCACAAGAAGAGTTTGTAGCTTCTGCTTCCCCTGTAAATTGGGTGGAGAAACAGCCTCACGAATGGCGAAGTTTCCCAGTCTTAAATCAGTTCTTCACTTTTAAGTGTGTAGCATTCACTACCGCCAAACTAGCACTTATAAATTTTTGGTTAAAGACAAAAGAGTTTCTACTTTTTAGTCCTAACTCAATCTACGATTACCGAGCAAATAAACCAACCAACGGAATGATGGGCAATGATGCTTTCCAAATATGGCAGGACAAGGGAGTTTCTCTTGATGCCGTCTGCAAAAGTGACCAGATGCAGGAGTCAGACCCAATTTTTATTTCTCTCTTTGCGAAAGAAGTGGCTAAGGGTTTCAAGCTAGGAAATCATATAACTATTCCAGAAAAAGACTTTGACCGAGCAGCTTCTACAATACAAGTGACTGGTAAAGGGGTAATGGTATGGTTCTATTTTACCGCAAGAGAATGGACTTCAGAGTTTCCTGTAGTGGTGGACGCTCTCGCCAATCCTTATGTGGGAGAAGCATTAAGACACTCTGTTACTGCTGTTGACTATGGTTTGATAGGCGGTAAAGAGTACATAAAGATTGAAGACTCGGCTCATTTTGGAGGAAGGAATATCAGATATATTTCGCGAGAGTTCTTCGTTGCTAGAAACTACTTAATCAAATATCCTATGCAATTCAACTACGAAGACCCACAACAGCCGACCCCTACTCCTAAGCCAAGTTATAATGGTACAGTAGTGTCTCTTCAAGACTGCCTCAAGCACTATGGTACCTTTCCTCTCAACATAGCAAGCACTGGGGTAATGGGAAATATCACTTGGAAAGCCGTAAGAGACTTCCAAGTTAAGGAGGGATTACACCCTACTGGTATAAACAATCTCGGTCCCCTTACGGTTGCGAGATTGAAGGCATTATATCCGTAAGAGAAACTGGCTATCTTATCAGACTCCATCGCTGACTGGCTCAGAAGAAGGTAGTATAATTAAGTAGGTCTTTTATTAGTTAATTTAAAATAATGAGAATATTTGAAGCCTTTAAAAGTAAGAGGGTTTGGACAATACTTGCTCTAGTATTGATAAATGGTTTTGCTTCAGTTCAAGGAATGCTACCCGCCCAGGTGGTCCAACCTTTAACTTGGGCGCTAGGTCTTTTGGGAGTGTATTTTGGTATCCCAAAGAAATAGATTAGAATTAATCTAAATATATACAGAATCTAATAGTTACTACGTTAGTTTTAACGTCTGTTTTGGGTTCAAGTCTGAACTTAAAAACTGAAGATGTCGTAGTAGTAGAAAAAGAGATAAAAGCTCCTTGGACATTTGAAACCTTACTGCCGTATTTGGCTAAAAAATATGGTCAGGATGAGAAGTTGGCTCGCGCTATTATAAAGTGTGAAAGCGGAACTAAACCTGACAGTATCAACCGTAACTATACTAAAGGCGGCACCGTCTGGTCATCAGACCACGGATATTTCCAAATAAATGACTATTGGAATAAGAAGACCGCAATCCAAAGAGGATTTGACATCCATCTTTGGGAAGAAAACCTTGAGTACGGCTTCATTCTCCTTAAGGAGAGAGGTACGAATCCTTGGTTGCCATCAAAGCGTTGTTGGAGTAAAATGATAGAGTCCTAGGACGATTTTTTAGAGACTTTTAGTCTCTATGCTCTCGGCAAAAACCCCCTGCTTATACCAGGGTGTTTTTGTTCTCCCCAGTTTTCATGAAGAAATCTTCATAGGGAGTATAATTAATTTGGAGGTGTACATTTTATGCCCACTCATATTGGCTACTCTTCGGAGTTCTGCCACACTTGCAAAAGGTTCACCTCCCACAAAATTTCAAGAATGAACGAAAGTGGAGGACTCGTTCGTGAGTGTCAAGCTTGCATAGAGAGGAGAAATCATCCGTATGGACTTTCCAACACGGAAGGTGAAAGCAATAACGGAACCAGTGGTAGACCCGCGAACGGTACACTGCGTTAACTGTCAACTCGCAACTCGTCCCGACCAGGTTCGGTGTATGAGTTGTAACAAACCATGGGCAACCAAGGTGGAGATAACGAAAAACCCCGTTCAAAGGGTTTTCCGCTTCCACGAGGGGAAGATGGTTCATTAAGAAGGGGGTGGTCACATCTTGGCAGCTCGGAAAGACGAGCGGGGGGAGCTATTCATCGCTCCCTTCTTTCTTTGTCAATCTGTACTCCATAAACACAGTCGGTTTTGAAGTGGCAATCCCTCTGGCTATCTCATCCGCTTTTTTATCTTTCAACTGATTCTCAAAGTTTTGAGTCTCAGGAGAAAATGTCCAGTTATCTCGCTTCTTGATTTCAATAACCCCTTTGACACAATTTATTTTTTCATCTTCACCAATATGAGGTAAGATTTTTTCTTTCAATTCATCAATCCTTACTTTAAGTTCCTTCTCTTCAATCTTCAAATCCTCATAAGCAAGAAGGTCATTTTTTAATTCTTCATTCATATTTTTAAGTTGCACTCTGATAGAATTCATCATTGACCAACTCGGTCACAGTGAAGTCTATCGGAGTAGTTGATTTATAAGTTTTTTCATTAAACCTCTCATCCTCTGGTCCATAACCCAACTCTCGTCTTACCCTTAAGGAATTGGCTACAGAACCGATGGTTTTTTTGACTTTTGCTTCCCAGTCGGATTCACCCATCATATCTGCTTTTTTTTGTTGATTGGCATAGGTCATAACTCCAACCCTGCCGATAGCGACTACGCCTTTGCCGTCACTGCTTCTGTAGACATAGATTTTGTATTCCTCTGGGGCTAATTGTTCGTTATTCATGTTAAGAATATTTGCTTTTTAGGACTGAAAGGATAAAAGATTGAGATACCGCTATTAATATAGTCGTAGACTGCGGAAACATGCCTGAAGGCACTGAAGGCGGCGAATTGGTCTACAATCCTAGCAAGGTTGTATTTCTTTTTGTCCTTATCAATCTGCATAATTAATAATTCTTGAGGGCGCAGTCCTGTCATTTCCCACAAAGCTTTTCTGTAGGCAGCTACCTGCATGGCATACTCTGGTTTATCAATGGAATTGCTTGTTTTGAAGTCAACAATACAAAATATATCCTTACCCTCTTTCTTTATATAGAATAAAGAATCTAGTGTCCCTGCATATTTATATTTGACTGAACAAACTCTCAGTTCTGAAGCGATAGGTGTGACCTCGTAGTCGTTGAAGAATTGCTCAGCTGAGCGAGTAATCGCCCAAAGCCGAGAATCTTCTCCAACGATAAACGAAGTCACATCTTTTGGTTTTTTGCCCGTATTTATCCATTGTTTCAGATACCTTTCAATGGCTTCGTGACCTCTTGTCCCTATGTCGCCAGCATCCCTCAATTCATCTTCGTGAGCTAATTTGGCTGCTTTGTAATGCTCTTCTTTATTCTTGTCATTTATAACCCCCCAGTTGCGGTCAAGATAATCAACAGCAATACCTGCAGCCCAGCGCTTCAGTCGCGGATTTTCCAATATGCCTGTTTTGGTCGTCACACTTGAAAAGACTTGGTTGGTTGGAGTGTGCCTGTATTTATGACCGTATTCGTCATGTTCAGGCACGACCAAATCTGGTGGGACTCGTTCGGCAATTATTCTTTGGATGTCAGCGACTGTTTTCATTAGAAGTTTTTGAATTCCGCTTCTGTCTTGGCTTTTTCTTCAAGCTCCGCTACAAACGCTTCGTCAAATTTTCCATTTGTGTAAACATTTATAACTTTCAAAGGATTGAAGCCTTTTTTGCGAGCTGGTTTTTCGTCAGTGAATTCAACTCTGACTTTTTGTCCGAGTTTTATATTTCTGAATTTATTGTCTATCATCTTTGGGCTTTCTTTGGAGCCACCACCGACATTCCAAATTTCTCCCTCCTTAATAACGATAGGCTCTTCAATCACCACTTTTTTGGCATCAATGTCGTGGAATTCACCGCCGTCAGCCTTAATCTCGTAAATCTTGACCATCTCCTTTTCTTTGCCTGGGAGCTGGCTTTGGATTTCTCTAACTGAAATTAGAGTCCCCATGATGTTGTCTCCGATTTTGTTAAACTTAGCGAAGGAATTTTTCACCTCCTGCCATTCATTTTTTTCACTCATATAATTTTTAACTGTTAACTAATAACTGATAAATTTCTTATTCTCCAACCTCCAAATAAGAAGAAAGCATAGAGCCACTTATCTCTATACTTTCTTCTGATTTTGATAGTACTTCCTTATACGATAAACCCAAGTCCTGTCAATATTAAATATTTCTCCTATCTCAATATCAGTAAAGCCTTCTTTGCTTAATTGAGCTATCAGATTGACCCTCTTTTCTAGTACCGTTTTTTTTGTTAATTTGATTCTTGGCATGTTATCCACAGCTAACGCTTTGATAAAGTCAATTATAAATACTATAATAAATAACGCAACAACATGTTGTGGATAAGATTATAAGTTAACCTTAACTTCCATGGAAGAGGAAACAAAAATTGAAGGTCAGGTCACAGGTAATCCTGAAGAGGCAACTCCTGTTGAACCTGCTCCTGAGGTAGCCCCAGAAGGTGCAGAGCCTACCCCAACAGGTGAGGATACTCCTGCAGAGTAGTTTGTATATAAGGCGGACAATTTATTGTCCGCCTAATTATGCAAATTAAAGCCGCAACAAGCATTAAAATACCACTCACAAAAGGAAAATTCGCTATTATAGATGCGGGTGATTTTGATTTAATTAGTAAATATAAGTGGTATTGTAATAAAGACGGATATGCTTTAACCACAACAGGTAGCACAGGAACTAGAATGCACCGATTAATTCTGGGGGCAAACAAAAAAGAAATTTGCGACCATGTTAATTTAAATAAATTAGATAACAGAAAATCTAATCTTCGTATTTGCACACAAAAAGAGAATCTGAGAAATAGAAGTAAAAACAAAAATAACTCATCAAAATTTAAAGGTGTTTTTTGGCATTCAACAGCTAAGAAATGGATGGTGCAAATTTATGCCGATAAATTTATTTATTTAGGACTTTTTACAAACAAGAAAAAAGCAGCCTTTGCATATAATATTGCAGCCAAAATATATCATGGTGAATTTGCTTATCTAAATAAAATATGAATTTACCTCAAAATATAAAAGAATGGTGGAATACTAGAGGCGTTTCAGATGTTATTTTAGATGAATATGAGATTAGTTGGAACGGTAGTGAAATAGTGATACCTATTAAAGATATTACTGGAAAAATATTATTTAACAAATATAGGAAAAATCCTTTTAATTTGGAAAATTCTGGACCAAAATATAAATATGATAAAGGGGGTTCGGTCACTCTATATAATGAAGCCATACTATCTAAAGCTTCCGCAAATGAACATGTGTTTATTTTAGAAGGGGAAGGTGATGTCTTAACCATAACTTCTTTTGGATTTAAAGCTGTCACCTCTACTGGTGGAGCAAGTTCGTTCCAAGAATCTTGGGTAGAAAAATTTAAAGACTTAAATAATATAATAATATGTTTAGATAATGACATCGCTGGTATTGACGGCGCTATAAAAATCCAAATGTTTATCCCATCCGCGAGGATATTAATGATTCCTACAACTTATGGTAAAGATGTAACTGAGTTTTTACAATCTCACTCTATTCAGGATTTCATCAGTCTCCCCGCATATCAATATCCTATCCCTCAAGATTTGGGAGTCTCACCAGACGAAAAGCCTATAAAAAAAAAGAGACTTATAAATAATAAGATAGAGCAATTTAAGGATGCAGATAAAACTCTATCTCTAATGAGCCGAGAGCAACTCCGACTTGGTAAAAATGTAAACCACATCACCATAATGAGAGATTATGTCAGTAATAAAATAAGGCACTATAAAATAATAGCCGACCGTTTCAAAAACAGACAGAATTTCAGCTATGCCCACTCAGTAGAAGAAATCAAAAAAATCCCCATCACTAAATTCATTGATTTCAATTCCGCTGGCTACGCTCCCTGCATCTGGCACAACGACTCCCACCCCTCCATGTTCTACAATAATGAGACCAGTAAATTTCCCAACACTGTAAAATGTTTCTCTTGCTCACAAATGGGAGATGTAGTGGATGTCATCTGCCAAATACGAGACTGCGACTTCAAAGAAGCCGTTAAATTTTTAACTGGAAAGTAAAATGAATAAAAACCGCAACATAAAAGTTGATGATTGAAAGCGCTTACTGACATCTAGGCTCGTTGCGGTGCCTAGTTTTGCTCAGTAAGCGCTTTCAGCAATCAACGCTGAAAATATGAAGCCAGAAGAAATAAAAAAAGTAGAAATCCGAACCTATGCCCAGCTCCTAGCTGAGTTTGATAAATTCCTCTTACTTGAGGATAGAGGCGCACTGAAGGCTATCTGTGGCTGTATTATTGGTAACCAAATGCACGGCGACCCCGTGTGGCTCTTCATAGTCGGCGCTTCTTCAGGGGGTAAGTCGGAGCTTATCCAAGCCTTCAATACCATCATAAACCCCTCTGGTGCGCCTCTAGTAACCCCTATATCTGACCTCACAATCAATGCCCTAGCCTCTGGGCAAAAAAGAGCAGGTAAAGAGACATCTTTGCTCCAAAGAATGCCCTACGGCGGCATCCTGTCCTTTAAGGACTTCACCTCTATGCTTGCTAAGTCCAAGGAAGCCCAACAGGAAATTTTCAAACAATTGAGAGAGGTTTATGACGGCAGATACAACAAATTGACTGGTACTGGTGACAATATTGACTGGCTCGGCAAAGTGGGAGCTTTGGCAGGGGCTACCGAGATTATCTACGAATACCAAGAACAATTTGCAGCCATGGGCGACCGATTCATCATGTATTCTTTGGTCCAACCAGACCGTGACAAGCTAGTTGATTTTATAATGAACGAAGAGAGGATGAATATTGACCGAGGGGAGATGCGCGCCCATCTTCAGGAATGTGTCAAAAGTTATTTATCCCACATACTAGGAGAATTTAAAGAAGAAGAAATCCATCTCTCAGAAACTTTAAAAAATGACCTTAAGGCAGTAGCAAATTTTTGTACTAGAGTTCGTTCGGGCGTAGTGATGGATGACAGAAGAAAACACCTCGTTCGCTTCGTACCTTCAGTTGAGATGCCTACCAGAATGTTGAATCAACTCATCACTCTAGCCAAAGCATTCATCGCTATGCGTAGAGCAGAGCCAGGAGCCAAAGATACATCTGATGGAAACCTTACAATGGAAGAACAACAGCTCCTTTTTAAAATTGCTTTTGACTCTATCCCAATAAAACGCCGAATGGCTCTTAAAGCTCTGGCAAAATATGAGGGGGGAGTTTCTTCAAAAGGTTTGGCTATCGCCATCAGTTATCAAACAGAGGTCGTAACTGCATGGCTCGCTCAACTGAATGGTCTTGGGATTTGCAGCCGTGAGGTCAAAGGTGGAAATCAGGGGGATATGTGGAAGCTCCTCGGTCAATACCGAGCCATCATGGTAAAGTTTGAACACATAGAGGTGACTCAGGACTCTCTAGTTGATGCTGACGACTACGAAGACACTGGTTGGAACGAGAAGAGTCAGACCAAAAGAGAAGATGAGATGGTTTCTTTAGACCCGATAGAGCAAGAATTCCAAAATTTTTAACATGGCACTAATCGTAGAAATAAAAATAAATACAGAGAAAATCTACACTATGGCAGCCGAGCGTATGTATGATAAAAAGACTGGTCTCAACCCTTACAAAATAAGGCTCTACGACCCTGAAATGAATGTTATTCGTGAAACTAATATAGGGCATGTTTACGAAGACGGCGCTATCAAACTGGTAGCCAGAATGTGTAATGAATTTAGTGAAAATGGAATTATACGAAAATATAAATGAAACTCAGAGATTATCAACAAGATGCTTTCAATAAAATAATTGAGGATATAAATATCCCAGGGAATTCTTTAGTCGTTATGCCAACAGCCTCTGGTAAATCTCATGTCATTGCCTCTACTGCAAGTATTTTGGAGCATGTACTTATTTTACAGCCGTCTCAAGAGTTACTTTCTCAGAATAGAGACAAATTAATGTTAATTGTTAATCAAGAAGAAATCGGGACTTACTCGGCTTCATTTAATGAACGAACTATAAAAAGATTCACCTTCGCAACAATCCAGTCCGTCTACACTAAACCTGAACTTTTTAAACATATTAAACTTGTCATTATTGACGAGGCACACAATCTTGCCCCAAGGGCGCTTGATACAATGTATACCTCATTCATTCAGGCAATTGGAAGCCCAAAA
>JANNRS010000055.1:0-22221 GCA_031401615.1 Minisyncoccota bacterium
GGTAGTGGAACAAAAACTGCAAAATTTTCTCTCTATTGGGTAAATTGCGGAGGATACGGTGGTCCAGGTGATACTGAGTATGGTGAATGTAATACTAACCAAACAACCTTTTTTAATAACCTAGACCAACTTATTAATAGCTTAATGTAATAATAATGGCCACACTCTATACTCAACAATCAAAAAATATTCGTAAAACATGGTTACTGGTCGGAGTATTTTTGATTATTATTTTGGGACTTGGGTATTTTCTTTCGGTGTATTACAATAACCCAGGTATTTTAATTTTTGCTTTTATATTTTCTTTGATCATGAATATTACTAGCTTTTGGTTCTCAGACAAAATTGCCCTTGCTAGTGCCAAAGCAATACCAGCTGATGAAAAGCAGTATATGGAACTTCACAGAATAGTAGAGAACCTAGCGATCACTGCTGGGCTACCAAAACCTCGTGTTTATATTATTACTGAAATGGCTCCAAATGCGTTTGCTACTGGGCGTAACAAAGAACATGCAGCTGTGGCCGTTACGACAGGGTTATTGCAAATATTGGACCGGAGTGAGCTAGAAGGAGTGATTGCTCATGAACTCTCTCACATAGGAAACCGAGATATTCTACTTCAAAGTATGGTTGTTGTTCTTGTTGGTTTTATTGCCCTTATTTCAAATATTTTTTTGAGAAGTATGTTTTGGAGTGGAGGAAATAGTGATAGAAAAGGGAGTAATGTCTTAGCTATTGTTGGAGTAGTACTTTTGATTCTTTCACCAATTATTGCTCAACTCATCCAGTTAGCTATTTCTCGCAAACGTGAATTTTTAGCTGATGCTTCTGGTGCGCTTTTGACTCGGTATCCAGATGGGCTGGCTCGAGCACTTCAGAAAATAAATGGTGCTGGTATCAAAATGCAATCTGCTAGTGACGCTACTGCTCATCTATACATAAGCAATCCATTTGGGGGCGCAGTAAGTGGTATACATAAACTCTTTATGACCCACCCACCAGTAGAAGAAAGAATAAAAGCTTTGACAGGAATGAATGTCTAAAATAAAAATTAACAAGAAAAAACTTCGCAAACTTGAACCAACTAAAAACCCTTTTCAGTCCTTAGTACGTTCAATTATTTTTCAACAACTCTCTGGCAAAGCTGCGACTTCTATTTTGAATAAGTTTATTGGACTATGGCCGAAGAAAAAATTTCCGAAACCAGAGGATGTCTTGAAACTCAGTGATGTGCAGTTTCGTAGTGCCGGTGTATCGTTACAAAAAGCTGGCTACTTGCGTGACTTATCAGCAAAATTTATTGACAGCACAATTAGTCCTAAAAAAATTCCAAAAATGAGTGATCAAGAAATTGTTGAACACTTAACTATGGTGAAGGGGATAGGTGAGTGGACGGCACATATGTTTTTGATATTTGCGCTCAATCGCCCTGACGTTTTACCAACAGGGGATCTAGCTATCCGCAAAGGTTTTATGAAAGCTTTCAGTCTCAAAAAAGTTCCGAGTCATGACGAAATGGTATTTTTATCAAAACCTCATGTAGGTGAACGCACTTATCTTTCGCTATATCTCTGGGGTATTATGGATGAAGAAAAGAAAAAATAAAAAAATCCCACACATATATGTGGGATTAATGATTTGTTTTTGAGGTTTATTTCCTGGCTTTAAATTCTTCTATGTTTCCTGATAACAAACCGTAAAAATCCATTGATAGTGGAGTTCTGATGTTGTCGATAAGAAACTGCGCCATTGACATAAAAGGGAAGTCGGTACTTCGGCACAGCATGATCTCTGCAACCAGGTAACTTTTTTCTTTAGCAAAGGCATTCATTAACTCAATACAGGCCTCTTTTGTGGGAGGTGTAGTGGAAGTGGCCCATGACCGCACCATTATTCTTTGGAGGACAGGATCTTTAATCTTACTTTGAACGTCAATAACTTTTGCTGCAGTGAAAAGTCCGGTACCAAGTAAGGCAATAATGGAATTGTTAACATGTTTCATCAAACTCTCATCACTTTCTTTTGTGACACTTAACTTATCCAGAAATGAATCACCTAAACCATTTGTATGGGAGAACACCTCTTTGAATACAGTTCTCATTGATGCTATATCAGCATCGGGTTTAACTAATAAGCTCATAGTGTATATATTTTAATTTTCTTTTATAATACGCCGTTTCGAGTAGATGTCAATGATATGAATATTTGACAATATCAGATATGTGTTATATAGTCTGGAAAACATTTTGTATGAAAATAAATTTAAATATTCGCAAGTTCTTTCAATCTTTTAAGAAAATCCCGCTTCCAAACAGATGGCTTACTGCAGCTTGTGTGATACTGCTAATTTGTATACTTATACCTTTAAGTAGCGGTACAAATAATAACATCAAAGACCTTTACTTTCTTTTTAGAAGTAACATCCCATTGTTACTATGTGCACTTATTACACTTACCGCTCTCTATGTTTGGGTAAAAAATCGTAGGATTCTTACAGAAACTGCTTTACTCGAAAGTAAGGTTGTAGTGATACTTCTGTTGGCTACGAATTTATTTCTTTTGTTTTATAGAGGTAATACTAATCTTGCTCCTATGGAAAAACAGAAACTTCAATCGGAGTACCGGCAAAAAATTGACAGCATTAAAACTGATCATCAGGAAATACTCGAGAGAGCTATTGGATCTTCTAAAAAAGAAGCTGAACGAGCTCTGAAAACTTCTGAAGAAAAAGTTAAAACACTGGAAGCAGATTTGGTCACACTCAAACAGGGTCGCGACTCAGCTTTGGTGGCCAATACCACAAAAGAAGATGTTTCCGTACAAACACCCAGCTCCGGTGTTAACTGGTTTAGTGGTAAGGGTAAAATGCCTATCACCGTTTTACTGATTGTTTTAGCATTTATTTTTTGGTTTTCATTAAAAGGAAGGGATCGTCCCCGTTATATCACTACAGGGTCAATGGCTGTATTGTCTGTCCTTATTTTTGTTTGGGTAGTCTTTTTCCCTGATCTTTTAATTTCAAAATCAGGCAAGGAAAAAATTACTGCTAAAAAAGAGTCGGTGAAGAAAAAAGAAGCCCTGGTTCCCGCTCCAACTCCACAGCCAGTTGATACAACAACAGTTGTAGCAACAGTTCCTGAAGAGAAAAAACAGGATTCTGTAGCGACACCCTCAGTTGAGTTTGAAAAACCTGTTACTGAAAAGAAAAAATGGAGGAAATATAAACCTCCACCTGATTTAAAGAAAAGATGGATGAAATATAAACCTCCACCAAAAAATTGTTAAGATGCAGTTAACCCCCTTTAGTAAAGGGGGTTTTATTTTATATTGTGTTCAATCACTCTTACTAGTAATATTGTGTGGATAGAGGGTTCGCATAGTGGTCTAGTGCACTACCTTGGAAAGGTAGCAGGGGCGTAAGTCCCTCACGAGTTCGAATCTCGTACCCTCTGCACTAATTAGTAGTGAAATTAATCACAACCAACTCAGGTGTATTGAAAAGTCTTATTGGGGGACCAGTAGTACCAACACCACTAGTAGTGATAGCGGTTAAGTTTTGTTTTTTCTGTAGACCATAAAAAAATCTCTTGTACATAAGTTTTGCCACATAGTTTACTGGCCATAGCTGACCATTGTGTGTGTGACCTGAGACCATCAGGTTAGTGTTGATAGCGATAGCACCGTCATGAAATGTGGGAGGATGATTTATTAAAATAAGTGGACTATTTTCATCAACACCGAGAGCCAACATAGCCTCGCGAGCTTCTTTTATATGATTTTTACTACGATAGGTTATCCCAGCAATTTGCACTCCGTCATACTCAGTAAATGAATCATTTAGAACAGTAATATTGGCATCTCGTATTGAATCTACTAGAGTATTGTAGTCGCCATACATTTCATGATTGCCTGAAGTGAAAAATACGGGGACTTCTTTAGTCAATTCCCTCCAGGATTCTATTATTGGAATCATATTATTTTTTGGGCCGTCGTAGAAATCTCCGGCATGAAGTACTAAGCTAGGTTTTAATTTCAAAATATTTTTGATAATTTTATCTGAAAACTTTTTATGATTTATTAGTCCAAAGTGGGTGTCTGAAACTAAGACAGCTATTTTGGTATTCCAAGATTCTGGAGCGCCTGGCAAGTTTACGGTATAAGAAACAGTCTTTATTTGTTTGGCTTGGACAGCACCAATGACACCAAGTAGACAGGCTGTAGAAAAGCTAACGATAGCTATGCTTGTAGGTAGGGCAACAGGGATACCTGATGCAACCAAGATCACAATACTGAGAATTACCGCACTCAAAAAAATATACAACATCATTCCGGCGAAGAGGTTTATTGGATAAAGTAGTTTTTTAAAATAATGGTCATCATTAAGTAAACCAAAAAACATACTGACAATAAAAATGATGGGTAAGACAATGGCAAATGAGTATAAAATTGTAGTCCCATTTTCTGATAAATAGAAAGCTGTCGCATATACCTTTGCTGCCAATAGAGAAATACCAAGAGAGAAGGCTATCATAAAGAGGAACCAGATAATTTTAGCAATTTTCATAGGGCTATTATAACAGATAGTCTTAGGTGTGCCCCGTGCTAAAATGAAACTATGACAGATTTTGAAACTGCTTATAAAGCTCTAAATCAAGGGCAGAAAAAGGCTGTTGATACTATAGAAGGGCCAGTAATGGTAGTAGCAGGTCCTGGGACCGGGAAAACTCAGGTTTTAACTCTTCGTATTGCTCATATCTTACAGAAAACAGATGTTGGAGCCGATGCCATACTTTGTCTAACTTTTACTCGCTCCGGAGTTTCAGCTATGAGAGCTCGCCTCGAATCCTATATTGGAAGCACTGCTCGAAATGTACAGATAAGTACCTTTCATAGTTTTGCGGGCAATATCGTTGATAAATATTATGGGGTACTTGATTTTGATCGTGCCCCAGTGTCACTTGATGATACTGAGGCGATACTTCTAGTTGATCAATTGCTCCATGAATACGAATGGGATTATATTCGTCCTCGTACCAATCCATCTCAATATTTCAGTGATTTGAAAGGACTCATTTCTATTTTAAAGAGAGAGCGAATAGCTCCAGAGATGTTTTTGAAAGAAGTTGATAAAGAAATTGTCTCACTTAAAGAAGACCCAGAAAGTATTTCTAGTAAAGGGGAAAGTAAAGGAAAACTCAAAAAAGAAATAGAGAGAAATATAGAATCTTTAGAGCGAACTAAAGAAGTGGTGGAATTCTATCGTTTATATGAGGAAGTAAAAAGAAATCAAGGTTTCATGGATTATGATGACGTGCTTGAATATGCGGTCAAAATTGTTGAGTTGTCGGAAGATGCACGAGATGATATTCGAGAGGCTTATCAGTATGTACTCATTGATGAGCATCAAGATTCAAGCGGTGTCCAAAACTCATTTTTGAAAGCAGTATGGCATGGAGTGGAACAACCAAATATTTTTGTAGTAGGAGATGATCGACAACTTATATATGGATTCTCCGGAGCTTCACTTTCATATTTTGAAGAATTCATGACATTTTTTGGAAAAGCCGAGCTTATTACATTATCTGAGAACTATCGTTCTACCGAGCCTATCCTTGCTTTGGCCGATGAACTCCTCCAAAGCGCAGTAACAAAAGAAAAACTAAAGAGTAATACTGAGGGCTTAGAGAAAGTCCTTCTTTCACAGTATTCTTACGAACGTGATGAGATTTTGGGTGCCGGATTATTTTTTAAAGAACAAATTGCCAAAGGTTTAAAGCCAGAACAGTGTGCACTTTTGGTGCCAAAGAATCGTCATGTTAGAAGTGCTGTTAGTATTTTGCGTGATATGGGACTTCCTGTTTCCTCAGCATTAGGTTCTTCACTATTTTCCCTAGGTGAAGCACAAAGTATTTTTAGAATATTAAATATTATCTCTGACCCATTCAACAGTGTTTTACTGGCCGAGAGCTTGCTCGACGTTTATAGTGATATACCAGCGCTCGATGCTCACAAGACTCTACATGAATTTAAATATAAGAATATTACGATTAGTGACTTGTCGGGGTATGGATCAGAAAATGGATTATTTGCCGGTGAAAACCAAATAGCTAAATGGGGCAGTAAACTCTCTACTTGGGTTGAGACACTTTCGCATACTCGGATTTCAGAACTTGTTGGTATTGTTGGAAAAGAATTGCTTATTGGTAGAGTTCAAACTCATGAAGAGCTTCTCTCTAGTACTGAAATTGTTAGATCGTTCTTACATGCATCTATTGTATGGGAAGAAAAACACCCTGGAGGGAAACTATCTGAATTTGTGGAATATTTAAAACGTCTTGAGGAATATGGTCAGTCAGTGGAACTCGCTTCTTTTGGTGCTACTTCTGGTATCCAAGTTATGACCCTCCACCGATCAAAAGGTTTGGAGTACAAAGTTGTTTGGGTGGCGCATATGAACGAAGAAACCCTGATGAGCCAAAAGCGCCAAGCTTTTACGTTGCCTGAAACAGTCAAAGAGCACATCAATGAACGCGACAGTGCCGCCGCTCGTCGAGAGCTTTATGTGGCGATCACTCGCGCCAAAGAAGTTTGTGCTATCTCGTACGCAGCAAAGTCGTATAATGATAAACCACTCGAGCTTGCAACTATGGTTTTTGATCTTCCAGAGATACATTTTATACTGAGTACTTCAGAAGACACAGAAAAGGTACTTCTGGCTTCTGGTCCGCAAACCTATGTATCGGTAGCAACAAAAGATGATGAAGATACTGTAGAAGTATTGAAATCATATGTACGTGAGAATTATGAATCAGTAAAAGTTTCAGTAACGCTACTGAACAACTTTTTTGATTGTCCTTGGAAATGGTATTTTAGGAATTTCTTAAAATTGCCGGAAGTAAAATCAGTCTCTCTAGCACTCGGAAGTGCTGTGCATAGTACATTAGAGTTTATTTTGAAAGCGGATAAAAAACCCAACATCAAAGAGTTGGAAGAAAAAATAAACCATGAACTCGTTAAAGAGGGAATAATAGATTCAAAGGAGTTAAAGCGATTATTAAAAGACGCCATGATTGCTGTAATGAACTGGATTGAAGAGTATTATCCAAAGCTCTCAAAAGATAGACAAAGCGAGCGTTCTGTTTCTTTTAGGGATCCAAATTTCCCAAGCTTGATGATGTACGGCAAGATTGACCTAACCGAGAGCCAACCAAATGGAGATATTTCTGTTACTGATTTTAAAACAGGTTCTGTAAAAACGGCGAGTGCTATTGAAAAGTTAACAGAAGAAAATAGACTCTCTGATTATATGCGCCAACTCGCAATGTATTCATATTTGATACGCGGAGCAGAGAAGGGTAACGTTGTTACAAGTTCACGACTACTATTTGTAGAAGCAGACAAAAAAGAAAAAAATGCTCTTTATGAGACACGTATTACTGACGAACAAACAGATCTAATAGTCCGAGATATCAAAGAATATGACGAACAATTAAAAAGTGGGCAGTGGACTGGTAGAGAGTGTCACCACAAAGGCTATGGTGACAAGACAGAATGCGAGTATTGTAAATTAGCCAAATTGGTAACTGGTTGATTTTTCTCATGTATCTAATATAATAACTATGCATGAGAAAAGAAAAAGGGTTTACTCTATTAGAGTTGTTGGTGGTTATAGCTGTTATTGGAATCTTAGCGGCTGTTATACTTTCCCAAGTAGCGGAGGCTCGGAACAAAGGAAAAGATGCTGCTATTCGTCAATCATTTAAAGAGTTTGAAAAATTGCTTTATCTCGAATATTCTGATATTGGCTCTTATGCCAACCTTCAAGGAATGCCTTTTCTCTGTTCTCCTGAGGAATGTGATACCGCATTTACCTCTAGTCAATACGCTACAAATGCACAAGATATTTGTAAACAGATTATTGCAAACAACAATAGTTGTTTTGTCGCCGCGCATATCGGTGGCCCAGATCCTAATGTTCAGAAGTACTCTATTTCAACTACTCTTAATGCCCCTATTTATGTAAATGGTACGCCTACTGGGCATGACTATTGTGTTGGAAGTAAGGGAACTTACGATGGTACATCTTTCGCTAATGGAAACCAAACTCAACCTGGTTGCTTGAATAATCCTTAGAAATTGGCCATAAATCATCCTCGCCTAATTTTCATAAAAGTGATATAATTACAGTCTAAAATGGCGAAAGAGACTAAAAAAGGAGCATACGGAGCAGAACAAATTTCAGTCCTTGAAGGGCTTGAGCCAGTACGTCGCCGTCCGGGTATGTATATCGGCTCTACGGGGCCTACAGGACTCCACCACCTAGTCTGGGAGATTTTCGACAACTCTCGGGACGAAGCCATGGGAGGCTTTGCTGACCACGTAGAATTGACCCTGCTACCTAACAATCAAGTACGGGTTGTTGATAATGGTCGAGGTATTCCGGTAGATATCCATCCTAAAACAAAAGTTTCAGCGCTTGAGACTGTTATGACGACTCTTCATGCCGGAGGGAAGTTCGGAGGGGACGATAGTGGCTATAAAGTCTCTGGTGGCTTGCATGGAGTTGGGGCCTCGGTTGTGAATGCGCTCTCTGACTATACTCGCGCTGAAGTTCACAAAGATGGTTCTATCTGGGCGCAAGAATATAGCCAAGGAAATAAAAAGGCTTCAGTTAAAAAGATAGGTACGACAAAAAACAATGGAACGGTTATTACTTTTCAGCCCGATCCAACTATTTTCAAAGAAGGTATTGCTTTCGATCATAAGACAATAGTTGACCACGTCCGTCAGCAAGCATATCTCGTCAAGAAACTTAGAGTGACAGTTATTGATGCCAGGGAGATTACGGTAAAGCTCGATCCAAACTCTGTCTTTTGGTTTAAAGAATTAAATATTGAGGCACCATCTACTACTTACTATTTTGAAGGAGGTATTTCATCAATGGTTCGGCACTACAACCAATACCAAAAGCCAGTTCATGATACAGTTTTTTATTGTGAGAAAGAACAAGACAATGTAGGTATTGAAATTGCTCTCCAATATGTTGATGATATATCAGCTCGTATTGTGCCGTTTGCCAACAATATTTATAACCCAGAGCAAGGAACACATGTTACTGGTTTTAAAACCGCTCTCACTCGTGTCCTCAATACTTATGGAAAGAAAAATAATCTCATTAAAGATGCTGATGGACCATTCTCGGGAGATGATGTTCTTGAAGGTTTAACGGTTGTTATCTCGGTAAAATTGGCAGAAATTCAGTTTGAAGGACAAACCAAAGCTAAGCTTGGTTCTATGGAAGCTCAGGGTGCAACTACTACTGTTTTTGGTGATGCATTTTCAAATTTCTTAGAAGAGAATCCTGATCAAGCCAAGATGATTATTATGAAAGGCTTGTTGGCGCTCCGATCTCGAAAAGCGGCTAAAGCTGCCAAGGATTCTATTTTACGAAAAGGAGCACTAGAAGGTATGACTCTTCCTGGTAAGCTCGCAGACTGCCAAAGTAAAGATGCTTCAGAATCCGAAATCTTTATCGTTGAGGGAGATTCTGCTGGAGGAACAGCAAAAATGGGTCGCGACCGACGAACACAAGCCATCTTGCCACTTCGAGGAAAGATTTTAAATGTTGAAAGAGCGCGACTCGACAAGATGCTGGCATCGAATGAAATCAAGAACTTGGTTATCGCCATGGGTACTTCTATTGGGGATACTTTTGATATAGACAAAATGCGTTACCACAAAATAGTTATTGCAACTGATGCCGATGTTGACGGTTCCCACATCACCACGCTTATCTTGACCCTATTCTATCGGTATTTCCGTGCAGTTATTGATGCTGGTTATATTTATATTGCCCAACCACCACTTTATAAAATCAAAAAAGGAAAAGAAATTTTCTATGCTTATACCGATGAGGACAAAGCTAAAATTGTTGGAGCTCAAGGTGGGAATATAGAAGAAGTAGACGAGTCTGGTGAAGGCGAACAAACAGAAGAGGAGATAGAAGAAGATGTAAAAGCAAAGAAAATCCCAAAGCTTAGTATCCAACGTTATAAAGGTCTTGGAGAAATGAACGCTGAAGAGCTTTGGGAAACAACTATGGATCCAGTTCGTCGTGTGTTGAAACAAGTTAAAGTTGAAGATGCTGAAGAGGCTAATAAAGTCTTTGATACTCTCATGGGGTCTGAAGTTGCTCCACGAAAAGCTTTCATCCAATCAAATGCCAAGATGGCAAATCTAGATATATAAAAAATCCCCCTTTATCGAGGGGGATTCTGCTTTAAGAAACAAAAGAATTTTTAACTTGGAAAGTTTTTGCTCCTTTCTTTTTGGTTAGCTGGATATCTTTATAACCATCTAACTCAAGAGAGTATTCTCCGGGTGGAACTAAAAAAACTTCTGTTCCGGCTGGGAGATTTTTTAGTTCTGTGGGAATTTTGGGTTTAGAACTTTTTTCCTTCATTGTGGTGAATTCGATTTTATGACCAAGCCCCAAATCCATTTTGCTTTTACCGGCTGGAACCATTGTGATCAGTGGGTGAAGGTCGTCAACAGAAATCTTTCTTACAGTCTTTATCTTATACAAGTTAAGTTCAAAGACTATTTGGTCGGTAGCTCCAGTTTTTTGAAATAAAGGTTCCCCGTACTTTAAGTTACATTTACTGCACCCAAATCCAGTACTTTCTGCCCAAGAAGGGCGATGGTACCCTGGTCCTATAACACCATTACTTTTACCAAAATTTTTAACAAAAGTTTCAACGATCTGGCCCTTACAAGTAGGACATTTTTTACCTGTTTCTTTTATTACATTTTTAATTTGCTCCATAAGTTAAGTTTTTTGAAGATTACCTCTGGTGGTCCCAAAAGTCAAACCCCTCTTTCGAGGGGTTTGTTTTATTTCAATTCTGTCTTTAGAAGGGCTTTCATTTCTTTGAGATGAGACTCTTTGTCTTTGGCCATCTTGGTCCAGAAATCTTTCAGCGCTTTACTTTTTGCTTCCTTAATATAATTTTTCTTAATACGCCAAAGGCTTTTTGAGTCTTGGGTCATTTGGGTCATCAAGTTATATGTGTTGTTGTGTTCCATAGTATTTAGTATATCCCGGCGATGGCGAGACAGGCAAATTATTGATCTTTTCTATTTTTTATTTCTTCTGTGATTCTTCCAACAAAATCTTCTAGCTTTATAGCTTCAAGTTTCAAATCGTTTCGCCCTTCAACAGTAACAGTACCAGCATCTTTTTCTTTATCTCCGATAACTATTTGATAGGGAACTTTTTCTACTTTTGCTTTTCTTATTCTTTTACCAAGACCATCATCAGTCCAGAGTTCTACTCTCACACCTGCATCTTTCAAAGTCTGGGCTACATCCTTGGCATATTCTTCGTGCATTTCACCAATAGGGAGTACTGCTACTTGAAGTGGGGCAAGCCATGTTGGCCAAATACCGGCATAGTGTTCGATCAAGACTGCTATAAAGCGTTCGTGGGTCGAAAGTGGGGCACGATGGATGACAAAGACCTCGTTGTTTTCTTTGCCCTCATTATCTGTGTAGATGAGCCCAAATCTTTTCTTGGCCGCAAAATCGAGTTGGACAGTAGACATTGTTTCTGTACGCCCAATAACAGATTTCACTTGGATATCTACTTTTGGTCCATAAAACGCCGCCTCATCTTCTACTTCGACATACTTTACTCCCATTTCATCCAAAATCTCACGAATAACGCTTTCAGTGTATGCCCAATTTTTTGGTTCATCAATATATTTGTCGGTATGTTTTGGTTCCCATTTTGACAGACGGAACCAATAATCAGTGATGTTAAAAATCTCAAAATACTCTATTGTTAGTCGCAGGGCTTTTTCAAATTCTTCTTTGACTTGATCTTTGCGACAGTAGATATGAGCGTCGTTCATGGCCAAACATCTTACGCGCAATAATCCAGCTAATGTTCCAGAGAGTTCATTTCGATAAACAGTACCGTATTCAGCAAAACGAATAGGAAGATCACGATAGCTATGTTTCTCGTGGCGAAACATTATATGGTGATGGGGACAATTCATAGCTTTAAGATAGTAAGTACCATCGTCCATGACCATAGCCGGGTACATGTCACCTTTATAGTAAGGGAGATGTCCTGAAGTAGTGAACAACTCTTCTTTAGCAAGGTGAGGAGTAACCACACGAACATAACCCTGAGAAGCTTCTTTTTCCTTTGCTAACTTTTCAACTTCGTCACGAATAATAGTGCCATTTGGTTGCCACATGATAAGACCTTTTCCGATCATATCGTCCACAAAGAAAAGTTTTTGTTCCTGTCCTATTTTTCGGTGATCGCGCTTTTCTGCTTCAGCTCGCATTTCAAGATGTTTCTCAAGATCTTCTTTTGATTCAAAGGCTAGTCCGTAAATACGAGTGAGCATTGGATTTTTTTCACTTCCACGCCAGTAAGCGCCGGCAATACGATCAAGCTTAAAACTCTCTGGATCGATAACACTTAGGTCATCAGTGTGTCCACCACGACAAAGGTCTACGAAGTCGCCCATAGTGTAAAGTGTGATTATTTCTCCGCGCTCTGCAATTTCATTAATAAGTTCTTCTTTAAAAATATTTCCTTTGTAATGAACCAGGGCTTCTTCTTTGGAAAGCTCTTTATGTGAGACTGTTTTCCAAGTCGGTAGAATCTTTTTCATCTGCTCTTCAATTTTTGGTAGGTCGTCACTACTTAGAGGTTTAACAAACTTAATATCATAATAAAAACCTTCATCGATAGCTGGTCCTAATGTTATTTGAGCGTCCGGATATAGTTCCATAACTGCAGCCCCCAAAAGGTGGGCGAGGGAGTGTCGTGTGTGTTCGAGGTTCATAGAAAAACTATACCAAATAAAGCTCATTGTGGCGTTATTGACAAAAGTTGAATCTTTAGTACATTGATAACAAATAAATGTTTTATGACAACAAATAACATAGCTGCCGAGGCAAAGCTAATGATGTTACAGAATATGGGATTTGTATTCAGAGTACCTGGTGGCTCTAGTCGAAAAGGTGATAGCTCTCAATATGCTGTTATCTATAGGTTTAGAGAAGAAAAACTTGAAATATTAATTGTTCCATATAATCCAAGTATTTTTATCAAACGTGATTACCCTGAAAATGAATTCAGCGAAGAAGTTGAAGGAGCTCTTGAATTAAAAGTCATTGAGCAAACAGGTGTTCGGATCATGGAGTATCAAATATTGGGAACTCAAGAAGCTAAAAATAATAGAAAAGAAGTAAGAGCAGAAAAACATATTAAAACAATATTTGGAACTGATACTTATGATGACTCGAACATAAGGATTATGGCATCTCCAGATAAAAGACTAGATCCTCCTTTATGGATTGAGATTGAACTTTTAAAGAACTATTTATGTCCACAACACCAGTGGATGCTCGAATTATTTATTGAAAAAGTACTTATGCCTCGTATGAAAGAAGATCAACACCTGCAATAACAATTTGCGGGTGTTTTATTTATCCCGCCACGGCGGGATTTACTTTTTTATTTATATAGGGTATGATGATTTTCATATGGTAGTACGAATGAGACACACACGAAGCCACACGGCCAACCGCCGTAGTCACCACGCACTTAAGAGCCCGGCTCTTTCAAAAGACGCAAGTGGAACACTCCACATCCGTCACCGAGCAACTATTGATGGTATGTATAAGGGACGCAGTGTCGGAGGAGATCCAGTTAAGAAAGTAATGAAAAAACAAGGAGTCAAAGCTGTTAAAAAAGCTCCAGCTAAGAAGAAAAAAGCTAAAAAATAAAACACCATGGCAAATCGCCACCTTTCAAGATCTATTGTTCTTCAATCACTGTTCGAATGGGATTTCTCAGGAAAGCCTGAAGAGTTAAAGCTAGTTATTGATCGTAATGTAGCTGAATTTGCGCCTGGTCACTCCGATAACCCTTTTATGTATGAGCTCGCTGAGACGGTACAACGCAAGCAACAAGTCATTGACGATATTATTACCAAGGCTGCACCAGAGTGGCCACTTGAAAAGATTTCTAATGTCGACCGATCAGTACTCCGTATGGGATTAGCTGAACTTTTATTTGGTGACCGAGAACAAGTCCCACCAAAGGTAGCTATCAATGAAGCCATCGAACTGGCTAAAACATTTGGTGGAGAAAATAGTGGCAAATTTGTCAATGGAGTTCTTGGCGCAGTTTATAAAGAGATTGGTGAACCCGGTAAAGATCAAACAACAAAAGCAAAATCACCAAAATCTTCCGAACCCGAAGAGCCTATCGATATTTCTAAACTTCCAGTAGAAGCCAAAGCCGGGGGAATTATTTTTTGTCGGCACGAAGGGCAAGTTCTCGTAGCTTTAGTTCACGATGTCTTCGGATATTGGACACTTGTCAAAAGTGGAGCAGAGGAAGGAGAGAAATATGAAGACACCGCCATCCGAAGTGTTCGAGAAAAACTTGGACTCGATGCTAAAATCATCGAACAAATTGGCAATATTGAATATGTCGCTTCTCATCCAGAGAAAAAGAAGATCCTCAAGGTTGTTGCTTACTTTTTAATGGAAGCACCATATAAAGAACTAGAACTCAAAAGCAATGGTGGGTTAGACAAGGCACAATGGATGAAGCCCGAAGAGTTGGTTGACTTAACCATTTATGATGATATATTGCCATCGGTTGCTAAGGCAATCGGGATTATAAATAGCAAATAACAGAGTCTAAAGTTGAGCGCAGCCAAAGTAAAGGGTAGGGCTACATTCCACTTTATACTTTTCTAAATTAACATATGAAAGACTTTAGTACATTTGAACAATCAATCGGAATTATTTTTAAAGACAAAGAAATACTACAAAGAGCTTTTACTCATCGCTCATATATCAATGAAAATCCTCGTTCGGGACTTACTCACAATGAGCGCTTGGAATTTTTAGGTGATGCAGTACTTGAACTTGTAGTGACTGACCACCTTTTTCGTGCTTACCCAGAACATACAGAGGGGGACTTAACAGCGTATCGAAGTGCACTAGTGAATGCAGTCGTGGCAGCAGAAGTAGCACAAGACCTCAACATAAATGAATATCTGCTCCTATCAAAAGGTGAGAGTAAGGATGTCGGACGAGCAAGACAAACTATTTTGGCCAACGCTTATGAGTCATTTATCGGGGCTCTTTACCTTGATCAAGGTTATAGTGTTTGCGATATTTTCATCAAGAAAACTCTGATTCCAAAGCTCGAAGATATTATTCACAAGAAATCATGGCGTGATGCCAAAAGTCATGTTCAAGAAGAAGCTCAAGAGAGGTTAGGAGTAACTCCAAGTTATGAAGTTATTGGACAGCTCGGGCCAGACCACGACAAGTTCTTTACTGTTGGCGTTTACTTTTCTGACAAGAAAATAGCTGAAGGTAAGGGTAGAAGTAAACAAGAAGCCCAACAAGCCGCCGCTCAAGCTGCACTTGAGCTCAAGGGTTGGTAAAGTAGCTTAATTTATAAGGTTAAATAGGGCTCATTAGCCCTATTGACTTTTGTTGTATTGTGTAGTACAATATAACAGAAACATATTAAATTAACCAATAAATTATTTCATATGAAATTGTTCATTTCCATCTTAGTTAGTCTTATTACTTTTACTGCAAATGTTAATGCTCAGGCAACAGTGGAGCAAAAAAGTTTTCTGGCTCAAATTTTTCCGAAAGATATGCCGGATCATGTATTGAAAAATACAGAAATCGTTCCGGTTACAAAAAAGTATGTAAAAAAGCACAACGAAGTGTATTTGCATGATGATCTTAAGGGAAAGGTATACCAGGGATATGTTCGTGAGGGAGATACGTTGTTGGTTTTTAATGGCCAGCCGTACTTTTCTGCAGGACAGAATCTATTTATGACTCCTGTTGTTGAACAAAAAGTTGCCAAACAGAAAAAGATGCCAAAAACAGCTGAGCAAAGACAACAAACCAACCAGGTGGTTGGCCAGGTTGTCAATACTGTATTAAATGTTGGGCTCAATGTGTTGGGCCAAACTACAGGGGTAGGCGTTGGTAATAATAGTGGTTACTTCCAAAGTTCTAATCCCACTATACTTCGGAACAGAAGATATTAACTAAGGCAAAAATTATTTAAAGTAAAGCATCGTTTCAATACGGTGCTTTTTTTATTTTTTACCAATCAAAATGCTATAATTGTGGGTAATGCGTTTACAGCAGATAGAAATTGCTGGTTTTAAAAGCTTTGCCAAAAAGGCAACGCTTTCTTTCAGTGCCCCGGTGACGGCGGTTGTTGGGCCCAACGGGTCTGGGAAAAGTAATGTCGTAGAAGCGTTTCGTTTTGTCATGGGTGAGCAGTCTATGAAGAGTATGCGTGGTAAAAGTGGGGCTGACCTTATTTTCCGTGGTGGGGCAGGTACTCCAAAACTTTCTCGTGCTTCGGTCTCTATTACTTTTGATAATTCTGATAAAGTTTTTGTGTTCAACACTGGAGATGTTAAATCCCCAGTACTTTTTGATACTGTGACATTTTCCCGTGAACTTTTTGCCGACGGTACAAGTAAGTATTCAATGAACGGGACTGAAATCAAACTTAAACAAATGGTTGAACTTCTCTCTTCGGTCAATATCGGTACTTCTAGTCACCATATTATTTCCCAAGGTGAAGCTGATGGAATCTTGCGGGCGAATGCCAAAGACCGACGAGAAATATTGGAAGACGCACTCGGCTTGAAAATTTATCATCACCGTATCAAGGAAAGTGAATCGAAACTGGCTAAGACCCAAGAAACACTCAAAGAAGTTCAGCTTCTTCGTCGTGAACTTGCTCCGCATTTAACATTTTTGAAAAAACAAGTTGAAAAGATAGAAAAGGGTCAAGCTATTCGTGACGAACTTCAAGGTGCGCTTGTCAGATTTCTTTCAACCGAAAAATCACACTTAGAAAAAGAAGAATCTCGGATTAAAGATGCGACCTCTTTGATAGAAAAACAAAAGTCTGGACTAGAGAAGTCTTTAGCGGGTCTTCCAGACCAAGGCGATACTACTAGTTCTGATATTATTTCAGAAATTGAAAAACAAAAAAGTTCTTTGAGTTCCCTTGACGAAACTCGTCGAAGTGTTGAGCAAAAGATCGGTCGTCTAGAGGGAATGATTGAAGCTCATCGGAGTTTTTCACAAAATCAACTTCCGTTAGTCGATGGAGGACCAAGTATTTCTTTTGCACCGACGGAATATAGTCAATTACTCTCTGACATTGAATTTTTTGTAATTTCTATAAAAAATGCCACTAACTTGGAAATGGTACAGTCGGCCTTGGAGAAACTCTCTCCTTTAATTGAAAGATTGAAAGCAAGACAACCACAAAATATTTCTTCCATTAAGTCTAACTCTAGCTTGCCAGAGATTAAAGAGACTGTTTTGGAACTTGAATCACTACAAAAAGAACTTGCTCCACTTATCACTAAGGAACAAGAAGTACAAAAACTAATATCTTCACTTGAACAAAAAAGAGAGCAAACTTTGAGGGCTAGTGCTACATCAACCGAATCTCGCTACAGGTTAGTTAGTGATATAAAACAATGTGAAGCTGAGCTTCAAATACTGGCAGTAACCAAAGGTGCTTTTGTAGAGAGAAAAGAAAATTTTGATCAGGAGATAAAAGAAGCTGGATTTTTATTTGGGGCTTCATTTTTACATAAATTAGATGGTTCGAATTCGCAAGAGGGAATTGATTTGCATGATTTGAAACGAGGGATTGATAGACTTAAGATCCGTCTTGAAGAACACAGTGGTATAGGGCACGAAGTGGTGGATGAATATAAGTCTACAGTAGAGCGTGATGTATTTTTATCTCGGGAATTTACTGACATTGAAAGTAGTGTCAAAAACCTTGAGAGTTTAATTATTGATTTGAAGAAAAATCTCGATGAACAGTTTACTGCGGGAGTAGGAACTATCAATGAAAGATTTTCAGAATTTTTCAAAACTATGTTTGGAGGAGGAAGTGCCTTTCTATCTATAACTATTGAGAAAGGGAGAAAAAAGAAAATGACTGAAGAGGATGGAGATGTTTACCCCGCAGAAGGCGGGGAAGAACAGGGATTTGAACGAGGTATTGAAGTACATGTGAATCTTCCAGAGAAAAAAGTTAAAGAACTTCAAATGCTCTCAGGGGGAGAACGCTCACTAGTTTCTATTGCGCTTCTTTTTGCTATTTCCCAAGTCAATCCACCACCATTTTTAGTTCTCGACGAAACCGATGCTGCGCTCGATGAAGCCAATTCACGTCGTTACGGTGACATGGTAGAGCGCCTCTCAGGGTACTCACAGCTCATTGTGGTCACTCACAACCGCGAAACCATGTCCCGCGCCGGCGTGCTCTTTGGTGTCACCCTCGGTTCCGACAGTGGCTCCAAACTCCTTTCAATCAAATTCGATGAAGCAGTGAAAGTAGCGAAGTAGTTTTTATAATTTTGATTTAATTTTTTCTAAATCCTCAAACGTATTACACGGTTGCCAGTAGTTCATTTGGTGAACAAATAGGGGGTAGGTTTCTTTCTGGGCAAGGATTGTTTGCGGTAGACCAAACTCTCCATCAATGAGCGCAATAGGAGGGAAGTTAAAAATCTTACTGTCTAATATGAAGAAACCGTTTGTAAAAATATCACTAATTAATTCTTCTCGATTATCATTTGGGTGTCTTTCGAGTTTATCCATATACCAATCTGCAGTAGTTCGAACGCCATGATATTTTGCTGGTAGAATAGTCGGAGTTACACCGATTCCAATAATTGGATTTTCTATGATATGTTCTAGTTCCTTTGTATTAAAAATATCATCACAATTAAAGACACAAAATACTTCTCCTTCGTTTATATATTCTCTTGCACAATAGACAGGAGGCCAGGTACCATCTTGATCTTGAGGTTGTTTCGCGTATAAAATTTTCTTATTTTGGTATTGGCTTCCAATTTTTTCTTCTATAAGGTATCCAAGATATTTCGTACTAATAATGACATTATCTATTTTTTCAGGGAGCATATCTAGAATAAGTTCTATTAAAACTTTGTTTTCGTTGATAGGAAGTAGTGCTTTAGGAACAGTATCGGTAATAGGTGTAAACCGTGAACCTTTTCCTCCTGCTAGAATAATTGCTTTCATGTGTATATCTTATAACAAAAAAAATCGCAGTACGAAACTGCGACTCTAGAATTAGTTTTTACAGAGGTTTATAGTACTCTTTTCCTTGCCACATTCTTCTATCGAAGATAAGGCCCTCTTGGAATTCATTTGTTTCCTGGAATGATAAAAAGGTAAAAAGTTGCCATAGAGGCCCAGAAGAAAAGTCTTCCCACTCACTCATAATTTCCTCGTAAGTAAACAATCGCCACTCGGAATGTTCGTCGCCAGGTATAATTTTAGGCATTTCATATAAGGTGACTTTATGAAGGAATACAAATCCTCTAGTAACTTTATATATTTCTGAAACTTCCTTTTTAAGGCGTTGCCCTAACATTCCGAAGAGATGGAACTTTTCCCTGGGTATAATTAATCCAGCCCCCTCTTCCGTTTCTCTTTTGACAACACCCTTATAGTCGATTTCACTTGCTTCAAATCCTCCACCTGGAAGATCCCATAAGCCGCGATCTTTTCTTTTAAGAAATAAGAATTTACCTTGTATAACAATAACTGCAAAAGAACCATTTATCATAATTAAGTAGTTTTTCTTTGATTATACACATAATATAAGAACGGCAAATAGGGTTGTTTTTTAGTCATATTAAGAGTAGAGTTGGTAAAATTATTTATATGCAAAAAGCCACATTGGTTTACATTGTAGATGAGGGTGAAGTTCTGATGGCTCAAAAGGTACGTAAAATCGGGACAGGATTCTTTTTTGGTTATGGTGGCAAGAAAAATTGGTGGGAGACTGCCAAAAGTAGTGCCATAAGAGAGGTTTGGTCTGAAAGCGGGGGGAAGAAGAATAATCGCTGTGTCCCTTCTGAATCTGGGGGGATAAAGATTCACAAGAAAGATCTTGAAGCGTTTGCCTTAATAGACTTTTATAACGGAAGTGAGATAGAGGTTCCTTTTGGAGACCCATCGTTTCGTGTTATTTGTTATAGAGCAAGGCACTTTATAGGTAGGGCCATAGACACCATGGAGATGAGAGGTGCGACATGGTTTTCTGTAGACAAGATCCCTTATGATGACTCGCGTATAATGAAACCAGGTGACGAACTTTTTGTCCCTAAGGTTATTAAAGGTATTCCTGTAAAAGGTTGGATACGTTTTGATAAAAAGACTAGTGCTCTTATCTCTCATGATGTGAAAGAATGCTCAAAAAGTGAACTTCACCTTTAATACCCCTGTGACCAATACCGGGGTATTTTTTATTGACATATTTTTAGATGTGTGTATAATAGTTAACTGAATCCCAAAAACAGTAATTATGAGGATAACTCTCTGTCTTATTGCTCTTTTGGGTGTAATGATACCGGTGGCTGGTTTTGATGGCTACAAGGAAGGAAATAAGGGATACCAATTTTCGAAACATTTTGAGAAAAGTGAAGGAGAAAATTATGTGGCCTTATTTCCCACTTCTGAAATAAGAGCTTTAATACTTACCTTCAAGCAAGTCGCTTATGGTTTATTTAAGTTCTTACCATTAGCTCAGGTCAAAAATTCAAGAATTTTTAATGGCGAATCATTACACCCTACTTCGCGATTGGTCTAGGCACCTTAAGAAGGCTCTAGACCTAAATTTGTTGGAAACCAGTTTTTTTAACTTATTTAATGACCCCTTTCTGTACTTTACAGAAAGGGGTTTTTTACTGAAAAAATCTCCTAAAAAGGACCGCGAGAAAAAGGTTGACCCGGTAGTAGATCCAGGCACTGTATGGGTTAAAAACCCATACGCACTTTGTGCTGTACCTGGGCTCACTACCGGGTTGACTTTAAATTCCATTTCTATATAATAGCCCTTACCTCCCAGCTGGGAGTCGTTTTTTGAAAATTGTATAGAGAACGCGAGTTCTCAAAGTCTATTTATGTAAATAGTATCTAAAATTAGTAGGCAAAAGACCCTTCCATAGGAGGTCGGGGACCCGAGCAGGTCATTTTTCTTTTGCCTCATTCTAGTCGCCTTTACGGCGACTTATACGAAGAGTTTGATCCTAGCTCAGGATGAACGCTGGCGGCGTGGATAAGGCATGCAAGTCGAACGGACCTTGCCATATGAAGGACCAAAATGAGTAGCAATACAAGTTGAGGTTTCGATTATGGCGCTGGTTAGTGGCAGACGAGGTAGTAATACATAGGTATGTACTCTTAAGTCACGAATAACGTACCGAAAGGTCCGCTAATACGTGATAGTCCCTCCGGGGTAAAGATTTATCGCTTAAGAAACAGCCTATGAAGTATCAGCTAGATGGTAAGGTAATGGCTTACCATGGCTATGACGCTTAGAGGAGCTGAGAGGCTGACCCTCACCGATGGGACTGAGACACGGCCCATACACCTACGGGTGGCTGCAGTCAAGAACCTTCCACAATGGACGAAAGTCTGATGGAGCGACGCCGCGTGATTGATGAAGCGATTCGTCGTGTAAAGATCTTTTATGAGGGATGAAGTTTATTGACAGTACCTCATGAATAAGGGGCTCCTAACTCTGTGCCAGCAGGAGCGGTAATACAGAGGCCCCGAGCGTTATCCGGAATTATTGGGCGTAAAGGGTGTGTAGGTGGCGTGATTAGTCGTTTGTTAAATATCCGAGCTTAACTTGGAAAATGCGGACGAAACGGTCATGCTTGAGTATGTGAGAGGTGTGCAGAACTCATGGTGTAGGGGTGAAATCCGTTGATATCATGGGGAATACCAAAAGCGAAGGCAGCACACTGGCACAACACTGACACTGAAACACGAAAGCGTGGGTAGCGAATGGGATTAGATACCCCAGTAGTCCACGCCCTAAACGATCTTCACTAGCTTTTCGGAGTATCGACCCTCTGAGAGGCGAAGCTAACGCGTTAAGTGAAGCGCCTGGGAAGTACGGCCGCAAGGCTAAAACTCAAAGGAATAGACGGGGACTCGCACAAGCAGAGGATCATGTGGTTTAATTCGATGGTAAACGAAGAACCTTACCAGGGTTAGAAATTCAGCTGAAGACATTTGGAAACTTATGTCGTCTCACAAGGACAGCTGAACAGGTGTTGCATG